>JAPKMV010000954.1 GCA_026645635.1 Caldilineaceae bacterium | reverse complement strand
CTCCATCGTGGTGGCGCGCACAGGGCCGGTCGTCGTTGCAACGGCGGCTGGCGTGGCTGCAGTCGTCGCCTCAGGTGTGGTCGTAACTGCTACCGTTGTCGCGACCGTTGTGGCGGCTGCAATAGTAGTGGCAGCCGCCGTCGCCTCGGCTTCCGTGGCCTCAGTCGTCGGCACGCCTGCGGTGAAGGTGACGTTGCCGCTGTCATCGGTGATCAGGGCGTTGGTGACGCTCAGCTTGACGTTGCCATCCGCCGCAGAATCATTGAAGATCACGATGGTGTAGCCGGTGGCTGTGGCGCGGAACCCAGCGCCCTGCACGTTGTTCGGCGCGCCCTGGAAGAAATTCGGGTCGCCGGTGGCCAGGTTGTTGGTCTGCACGCTGCCGCCATTCACCACGGCGGTGAGATCGGCTTCATCCAGCACATAGAAACCGACGCCATTCTGGCCGGGGTTTTCCCGGTCCCACTCGGCGCGCACGGTGACGGTGCCCGGCTCCTTCGGGGTCAACCCCAGGTAGATCTTGGCGAACTGATCGCCCGGCACGGTGGCCGTCAATTCAGTGCCTGCGGACTGCTGCAGCACCACTGCCTGCTCGGCAGCAAACGCCGCCGTTCCGAATGTGGATGTCAGCAACGCCACCACCAGGGTGACGGCAAACACCCGTTGCCATTTTGATTTGGTCATCATTAGCCTCCAGATGTCGACTATGTATGATTTGGGCTCCCGATCTGAAAAGAAAAGCGTCTACATGGAGCCAAAACTAGCGCTTTCTGCTTGTGCTTGTCGTCCCCGCATCTCACGCCGGAAATGCAATAATGAACTACGCACAATCCACACATTATACCGCCCCTGGGCAGTGACGCAAAAAAGAGCGCCGATTTTCTCCTTTACGTTCTCCCACACCCAGGCGAGTCATCCCCGCTGCCGCCAATTCCACTACCGCACCAGCGTCGGGAAGGGCGTCGGCGTCGGCGGCGACGACTCAATACCTCGCACATAGTAGTCCGAATAGTCGTAGTTCTGCCGGACAATTCTCAGACGGAAGTCATACGCACCGGCGGGCAGGAGGCTCAGATCGAGCCGCGCCAGGATGCCGTCGTTGATCGCCTGGTCGCCACTCACCAGGAATTCCCAGCTTTCCTGACCGGCCGGCGTATAGAAAAGCTCCCAGCGCAGCAGCTCCGGTACATCTGTAGTGCCCACGAAATCGACGATGCCGACGACGCGCGTCCCGTTGCGCGGCGTGTAGAGTCCCGGCGCATTGCCGGTGTTGCTCAATTGTTGCTGTTGCGCCAGTTGTGCAGCGGTCTTTCCGTTGGCGATTCGGAGGCGATGCACATAGTATTCGTCGTAATTGCTGTCGCGATAGACCACACGCAGCCGCAGATCGTAGAAGCCATCGGCCAGGCGGGTCGTGTCGAGGTCATAAAGTTTGTCCTGCCAATGCTGATCCTGGCCGGTGTAGAGCCAGCCCCAATCGTCGGTTCCGCTTGGCGCCAGGTGGAGTTCGTAGCGCTGGAAAGGGTTGAAGGCAGTCTTGCTGTTGACAGTGCCGAGGATCGGCGCCACGCCGCGCAGCACAGCCCCGTTGGCCGGGGTGAAGATGCCCTGCCCGTTTGGGACGAAGCTCAAGAAGCGGGGCGCCGGCGTTGCGGTGGGAAAGAGCGGCGAGGTGAACAGGATCGGCGAGGGCGGCTGCTGTGCGCCGACCAGATCGAAGCGGGGTGTCGGCGTGGGTGGGTTGGCGTTGCGCACCTCGACGCGGCGGGAAAAAGCCTCGCTGTAGTTGCCGTCGCGGTTGATGGCGCGCACGCGGATGTCATAGAGACCGTCGGGAAAAAGGAATGTGTTCCAGGCGCTCAGCACCCCATCGCGCACTACGGCAAAGCTGGTCTCCAGCCACTGCCAGTTCTCCATGCCGCTGGGCGAGACGTGCACCTCGTAGCGGATATAGTCGTGCACCAGCGCTGTGCCGAGGATGGCCGTGAGACCAGCCACCGCGTCGTTGCTGCGCGGGGAGATAATTTCGTTGAGCACGCGGCGGTCGGGCG
>JAPKMV010000953.1 GCA_026645635.1 Caldilineaceae bacterium | reverse complement strand
TCCAGCAGGTCCACCAGTTTCTCCCCGTCGCCGTCCACTTCGATGGCGCCGGCGTCCAGTTCGTCGGCCACGGTCGTCTCGCCCAGGATGATGGCGTTCAGCGTCGCGCGCGCCAGGGTTACGGTCACGTCGGGGTCGGGCGCCAGGTAGTTCTCCCGGTAGGTGAGCGCCGAATTGGAGAGATTGAGCGCGTACTCCTCGCCGGTGTCGCTGAAGACCCAGTTGATCACCATCCGCTGCCCGTCGGCCTTCTCCGCGTTGAGCAGCACGCCCCAGTAGTCGAAGAAGAGCGGGATGGGCATGGCGCGGAGGGTGTCGGCGCTGGCGCTGCCGCCCATGCTGGCTGCGGCGGCGATGCCGTTGCGCAGCTCGCTGGCGCCCACCAGATACCAGTTGCGCCAGGTGCCCGCCTCAGCCTGATAGCCAAGCTGTTCCAGGGCGTCGGCTTCCAGTTCGCGCGCCTCCTCATTTTCCGGGTCGGCGAAGACCACCTGGCTCATCACCTGCGCCACCCAGCGGTACTCGCCCTTGGCGTAGTCTTCCCGCGCCCGCTCGATCACCGCGTCCGCGCCGCCCATGTACTCGACGAACTTCGCCGCGGCCGGCTCCGGTGGCAGTGCGTGGAGGTTGGCCGGGTTGCCATCGTACCAGCCGATGTAGCGCTGGTAGATCGCCTTGATGTTGTGGTTGAGCGTGCCGTAGTAGCCGTGGGTGTACCACTGCTGGTCCAGGCTTTCCGGCAGCGTGAGCATCTCGGCGATCTCGATGCCGGTGTAGCCGTGGTTGATCAGCCGCAGGGTCTGGTCGTTGAGGTACTGGTACATGTCCCGCTGGTTGGCCAGGAAGGTGAGCACATTCTCGTTGCCCCAGCGCGGCCAGTTGTGCTGGGCAAAGACAACTTCAGCCGCGTCGCCGTAGCGGGCGATGGCCTCGTTCAGCGACGAAGCCCAGAGCTTGGCGTCGCGCACCTGGGCGCCGCGCAGGGTGAGGATGTTGTGCAGCAGCGGGCAGGCGATCTCGGCCGCGTTGAGCGCGTTGAACTGGGGGAAGTAGATGGTCATTTCAGACGGCGCCTCGGTGCCCGAAACCATCATGAACTCCATCTCCACGCCGTCGATGGTGCGCGTCTCGCCGGTGACGCTGACGATGTCGGTCGGCGCGATCAGGGTGACTTCACCCAACGGATTGGCCTTACCTAGACCGTTGTCCACCTGGCCCGTCACGCCGCGCGGCAGGAAGAGGCCATACTGGTAGATGGAGCGGCGGGTCATGGCGTTGCCGGCAAAGACATTCTCGCTCACCGCGGCGTCCATGAAACCATCGGGCGCCAGCACCGCCACCTCGCCCGCGTCCACCTGCTCCTGGGTGATGACACCCTTGACGCCGCCGTAATGATCGACATGGCTGTGGGTGAAGATCACGGCGAGCACCGGCTTCTCCCCGAATTCCTGGTAATAGAGGTCGAGCGCGGCGCGGGAAGTCGCGGGCGTGCTCAGCGGGTCGATGAGGATCAGGCCGCTGTCGCCCTCGACGATGGTCATGTTGGAGAGGTCGAAGCCGCGCACCTGGTAGATGCGGTCGGTGACCTGGAAGAGGCCGTTGTTCATGTTCAGCCGCGCCATGCGCCAGAGGCTGGGGTTGACGCTGGGGGGTGCTTCTTCCTGCTCCAGGAATTGGTATGGCTCCAGTGACCAGACCGGCGTCCCATCGTCGGTCGTGATGACCACCTCCGGCAGCGTGGCGATGAAACCGCGCTGCGCGTCGGCGATGTCCTGCTCGTCGGCAAAGGGGAGTTCGTCCAGCAGCGCGGCGTTGATCTGCGCGGTGATGGTGGTCGCCTCGTTGGGGGCTATCGGCGTTGCCTGGGCGGCGACGACGGCCGGCGGGACGATTGGCGCTGCGGCTGCCACCGGTGCACTGCCGAGCGCCGCCGCAAAGATCGCGACTGCCAATAGCGTCAATACGGTCAAGGGGAACAACACGACCCTCTGTGCTTGCATTCGATGCCTCCTGTAGAAATGGAAAAGAATTGTTGGGGCACGATATTTCGTG
>JAPKMV010000952.1 GCA_026645635.1 Caldilineaceae bacterium | reverse complement strand
TTCTCAGGCAGACATCTGGATTCTTTGCGCGTGGTCATGGGTGTGCCTCACTTTTCAATGATGATCCTCCCGCAAGGCTGTAGAGCGAGTTGCCAACTCGCTCGCCTGGCGCGGCACAGCTTGTGCTGAGCGAGTTAGCAACTCGCTCTACATCAGGTGGTGTAGCCGCTCTGCTGCGACTATGATCTTCCCACCGATCGAGTCAAGTTACCTGGTTTGCGCCGCGATATACCCGCTGGCATCGTCAAAGTCGTAGAAGATCCGGCAGTCGTGCGAGTGCAAAAAGTGCACCAATTCGGGAGCGGCAAAGTCTCTCGCGTTGCGCGTCAGAAAGCACTTCTCGCCGCTCGCCTCTGCAATATGCGTTGATATAGAAGCAAACACCAACCCGTCAAACACGTCCAACCCATAAGAATAGGTGAAAGCCTGCCCGATCACGTTCAAATCGAGCGGAATGACCTCAGCAACGGCGAGAATGCTGTCTACCGCACTGCGCAACCGGCCACTTTCGTCAGCCTGGCTGGTGAGCAGCAGATCACTCAGTTCACGCATCGCAGAGATAGCAGCCTGATACGACTGTGTCCTACCCAACAGACCCAGTTCCCCCATCAGGCGTCGATACAGTTCCTTGCGGTCACTGAAACGCCTGAATAGCGTCTGATATGGCTCGGCAATGGAGAACGCAGGAATAACCAGCTTGATTGCACCTGTTTCACTCCGGGCAAGGATCGACCGGCATGCCGCGTGCTGTTCTCGTTCAAGGGCAAGTTCCAGGACAAAGTTCGATTCGATGTAGACGATCATAGGGGGTGGCGCCTTCTTCATGCTGCTTGTTGTTTGCCGGCAGCCCGCTATGGGCGAAGAGATTGCGGCGCATTTGTGCTGCCCAGCGCCTATCGGTGTGTAATCGGTTCTTCGTTTCGACGATCAGAATCACCTCGCCATCGGGCGCTGAGAAGCTGAAGTCAAATCCTGTGTCATGACTTCGGCCATTCGTCTTCACATTGGTAAGCATGGGCACTCCTTCTTGATCGTCATGGTGAACATAATCCTGACGAACGTGGTAACTTGCCGCAATTATAGCATGTTTCGGGTGGCGCCTGAGCTTGGGCGAACCAGTGACCGTTGCTATAATCCGCAGCCATGAAGAACCATCGCACCGTCTACTCGACCGACCCGGACCCTGAGCCGGCGCCCGCGACCCCGCCCGCAGCCAGCCCCGGCCCGCTGCCCACGCGCCAGCAGAACATTCCGGTAATCGTCGGCATCGAGCGCAAGGGGCGCGGCGGCAAGACCGTCAGCCTGGTGACCGGCGTCAAAAGCCCGCCCGCGGGCAAAGCCGCGCTCCTAAAACTCCTCAAGGCGCGCCTCGGCACCGGCGGCACGCTGAAAGATGAAGTCCTCGAGATCCAAGGCGACCGCCGCGACGACATCGTGGCGATCCTGTTGGAGTTGGGGTACAAGGCGAAGAAGTCGGGAGGGTGAGTGGGTGAGGGGGTGATGAGGTGAACAAGCGTTGAGATCGTCACCCTTTCACCCTCTCACCCCCTCACCCTGCTCCGCCTCGGCGACGAGCTTATCCAGCCGTGCGGCGATGTTGTCCACCGTCGCCGGGATCGCAGTCTGATCGGCAGCGATGCGCCGTTTGAGCGCCTCCAGATCGCTGCGCACCGTTGACAGTGTGTCCTCCACCGGGCTGTCCGTGAACGCCTGATCCCGCTCCAGGATGCCGTCGATCACCATCTGCAACACGAAGGCGACCGGCGGCGCCAGCAGCAGTCCGAGCACGCCAAACAGGTCGCCCAACATCAGCATCAGGATCACGGCCAGCAGCCCCCAGTAGCGCCGGCCGGCGTAGAGGCGCGGCTGCACCGCATACTCCATGAGGACGAGCACCAACAGGGTGGCGCCGGTGGCCAGCGCGGCCGTCTGCCAGCCCGCAAACCAACCCACCGTCGCCGCCAGGATCACCGCCAGCGCGCCGCCGTAAATGGGGACGAGCCAGGTCAGCGCCACGAGCGTCGCCAACAGGAAGGGGAAGCGCACGCCCACCAGCGCATACAA
>JAPKMV010000951.1 GCA_026645635.1 Caldilineaceae bacterium | reverse complement strand
GGGTGACGGTGAAGAAGAACAAGGTGGCGCCCCCCTTCCGCATCGCCGAGTTCGACATCATGTACAACGAAGGCATCAGCACGGTGGGTGACCTGCTCGACCTGGGCGTGGCGGAAGAGGTGGTCGCCAAGCGCGGCGCTTTCTACAGCTACGGCGAACTGCGCCTCGGCCAGGGGCGGGAAAACGCCAAGACCTTCCTGATGGAGAATCCGCAGATCGCAAACGAGATCGACGCGGTGGTGCGCAGCCGCTTCGGCCTGCCGGTGGTTCTGGCGCCGAAGAGTGATGCGCCGTCCGTCAGCCGCCTGGAGGAAGTCGACATCCTGGCAACGCCGCTGGCTGCGTAAAAACCATAAGGGTGAGAGGCCGCACCCTCTCACCCTCTCACCCTCTCACCTGGTCAGACATTAACCCCTCCTTGTCCTTGCTTGGGCAATCCTCTATAATGGCGCGACGTCTATTCCCAAACGTGCGCCAACGCGCACCGTCGCAACCCGCAAGGAGAAAGCCATGTCCACACCCGATCGCCTGTGTCAGGCCACGACCAAGGCAGGCGCGCCCTGCAAGAACAGCCCGCGCGCCGGTTCGGATTACTGCTACATCCATCGCAGCTATGAGAAGACCGCAGCGGTCGCACCTGCTGCAACGGCCGCCGCGATCCACGAACTGGCCGCAGAGATTCAGCAGGACGCCCCCACCTATCAGCCGCCGCCCTTCTCGCCGCAGGCGCTGCTCGCCATGGTGCAGGAGACCTTCCAACGCGTCACCGGCGACATTCACCTGCCCATCGTCGAGGAGCTGCTGAACAACCTCAAAGGCACGAAGCCGGAAGACCTGGTCGACCCGGAAACGTGGAAGGGGCTTTGGTACATCCTCAATTACACGGCGCAGGCGGAATCCAAACAGGCGTTGGAGCAGTTGGAGCAGCGCATCGCAGGGCTGCCCGGTGGGCAGACGGTGCTGGATCTCAAGAGCAATCTGCAAGGTGCGTCCCCGGCGGATTTGCTGGATGTCAACACCTGGAAGGGGGCGTGGGTCGTACTCAACGCCGCAGTGCGCGCCCAGGCCGAGGAACTGCAGAAGAATCTGATGAGCAAGGGCAAAGAATAGGCAAAGGCAGCGCCGGTCAGCGCAGCGCCGGGCCGTCGCTGGTGCTGTAGATCGGCGGCCAGACGACATCCAGGGTGTTGGCATCCTGCTGCGCGGTGCGATATTGCAGGATCAACATCTGCGGGTCGAGCCACTGGTGCCACCAGGAAGCGGGCGCGGTCACACCGTCCGGCGGGTTGGCACTGCCATAGGGAAAGAGATAGCGCCCGCCAGCCAGGGTGATGTCCGTCGCTTCCAACGCAGTGACCAATGCGGCGGGTTGAACCGTGTCCGCCTGCGTGGCTGCCGCAGCCAGCAAATAGAGGCTGTCGTAGCCGGCAATGGCTGGCCATTCCGGCCACTGGTTAGACAAGAGCCGGTATTTTTCATAGAATGCGCGGCCAACATCGTTCAGGCTCGTGAACCACGGGCCGCGCCGGATCACGGCGGTCAACTCTCCCGACGGCGCAAGCTGCCAGAAGCGTGTGCTGTCGAGCGCGGCGCGCCCGGCCAACAGCAGCGTACCCTTGGCAGGGCCAATCCCCGCATCCAGCAGTTGCTGCAACAACACCAGGCCTGGGTCGCCGGTCATGTGAATCAGCACCACGTCGGGCGCCTGTTCCATGGCGACAATGCGCGCAATCACCGGCGAGAAGTCGTCCATCGGCAGATCGACCCGCAGTGACTCGAGTGTGATGCCGTGGACGGGCGCCTGGCGCACCATCTGTTCGACCATCACATCGCCAGAGGTGGAATTCTCCGCCGCCAGCACCGCCAGCACGGAACCGTCGCCGTTGTAGTCGCCAACCGCGGCGAGCCAGCGGGGGACAAATTCCTCCATCTGCGTCGTCGTCGCGCCGATGCGGAAGAGGGCAGCGGGCTGGCTCGCCGTAAGGCTGTCGTCGGGCGTCTCGGCTACCAGGAAGGGGACACCGTACCGCTCCGTAACCTCCGCGATGGCGGCTGTTTCTGCGCCG
>JAPKMV010000950.1 GCA_026645635.1 Caldilineaceae bacterium | reverse complement strand
CCGCCGCGGTCGTCGTGTCCCCGACGCAGTGCGACGATGCGGTCTGGGCGGCGGTGCGCGACAGCAAGCTACTCTCGCCGGGCCGCCGGGCCGAACTGGCGCCAGCCATCGAAGCAGCCGCGCTGGCCTGGGGTGTGGGCTGGAGCAGCGCCGCAGAGATCGACCGCATCGGCATCGCCGCGGCGACGCGCCAGGCGATGCTGGCAGCCATCGCCGCGCTCTCTGTGCGCCCCGACTATCTGCTCATCGACTGGGTCAAGCTGCCCGCGGCGGGCATCCCCCAGCACAGCCAGCCCAAGGCCGACAGTGCGCTTGTCTCCGTCGCCGCGGCGTCGATCCTGGCCAAAGTCTATCGCGACCGCCACATGGTGGCGCTCGACGCCGAGTATCCCGCCTACGGCTTTGCCGGTCACAAAGGCTATGGCGCCGCGACCCATCTTGCGGCGATCCATGCCTGCGGGCCGTGCGCCGTTCACCGGTGCAGTTTTGCGCCGCTGGCCGCGCTGCCGTTGTTTGCCGTCGAAGCCGCAGGGTGAGTGGGTGATGGCGACCAATCCCCGGCGCAGCCTGGGGCAGGCGGGTGAGGAGATCGCCGCGCAGACGCTCACCGCCGCGGGGATGACAATCCTGGCGCGCAACTGGCGCTGTCCGGTCGGCGAACTGGACATCGTGGCGCAGGATGTGGCGCCGGACTATGCCAGCGGCGCACAGCACGCGGCGTGGCTGGTGCTGGTGGAGGTGCGCACCCGCCGCGGCGACCGTTTCGGCACGGCACGGCAGTCGGTGCTGGGGCGCAAGGAAGCGAAGCTGCGCGCGGTGGCGCAGCACTATGTCCAGGCGGCGCAGTGGGCCGGTCCGTGGCGCATCGACGTGGTCGCGGTGCAGATGGACAGCCACGGGCGGCTGCAGGCGGTGGAGCACATCCGCCATGCGGTGCGCGATGAGTGAGGCGCGGCTGCCGCCGCTGGTGGTGCTGGTGGGCGCAACGGCCGTGGGCAAGACTGCGCTCTCGCTGGCGCTCTGTGAACGCTGCAACGGCGAGGTGGTCAGCGCCGACAGCCGCCAGATTTATCGCGGCATGGACATCGGCACGGCCAAGGCGACTCCGGCCGAACGCGCCCGGGTTCCGCACCACCTCATCGACATCCGTGACCCCGACGCCGTGCTCACCGTCGCCGAATACCAAGCGCTGGCTTATGCTGCCATCGACGATATTCACCGCCGCGGGCGCGTGCCTTTCCTCGTGGGCGGCACGGCGCTCTATGTGCGTGCAGTGGCGGCGGGGCTGCGCATCCCCAGCGTGCCGCCTGACCCGGCGCTGCGCGCGGCGCTGGAAACCGATCTGGCCGCGCAGGGCGTGGCTGCGTTGGCGCAGCGGTTGGCCGAACTCGACCCGAAGACCACGGCGCAGATCGACCTGCGCAACCCGCGGCGGGTGCTGCGCGCGCTGGAGATCGTGCTGCTTACAGGCCAGTCGAAGGTGGATCTGGAGGGCAGCGAGCCGCCGCCGTATCGCATCCTGTCACTTGCGCTCGACCGCCCGCGCGCCGACCTGCACCGCCGCATCGATGCGCGCGTCGAGGAAATGTTCGCCGCGGGCCTGGTCGCGGAGACACAGCGGCTGCTGGCGGCCGGCTACGCCCCCACCTTGCCGGCGATGACCAGCCTGGGCTACCGTGAGGTGATCGCCTATCTTGCGGGCGCCATGACCCTCGCCGCAGCAACCGAGCGCGTCAAAATCGAGACGCACCGCTTCGTGCGCCACCAGGCGACTTCCTTCCGCAAACTTGCCGGTCTACACTGGTTCGATCTTGCCCAGCAGTCTGAAACCGAGGTGCTCGATGCGGTGACGAATTGGCTGGAAGATTTCCAGTCTGGCGCCGTTGATCCCACCCCGCAGCCCCATGACCCGCAACAGACCGGCAACCGCGACCGGCTATGATCGCAGACTCACAATGTTCTGAAAATCGTTCACGCAAAGACGCAAAGACGCAAAGACGCAATTGTCTTGGTCTGCCGTAGGTGCGGTTTTCAACCGCACGTAGCTGCGGTAAGGGCGGGATTCGTGCGGTTG
>JAPKMV010000094.1 GCA_026645635.1 Caldilineaceae bacterium | reverse complement strand
CCCAACTGCAGCGTGGCCCCGTGGAGAGGATATTGCAGCCCGGTGTAGGTGATGCCGGTCACCTCCGGGCTGAGCGGGATGGCGCTGACGGTGCTGCCGACGACGCCATGCAGCACGACGCGACCGGGGCCGCGCACGACAAAGGCTTCCTGGTCGCCTTCGACGATGCGCAGCGGCAGCGGCCAGGCGCGCTGCGCCAGGATCAGCAGATTGGCCAGCGTCTGGTCGAGGCGACCACCCAGTGCACCCACCAACACCACTTCTGTCACGGGCTGGCGCAGCGCGCACTCGATGGCCAATTCCAGGTCAGTCTGGTCTTTGTCGATGGGATGACGCTCGACGGCGACGCCGCGTGCAGTGAGTTCCTGCACCGTCGCGGCGGGCAGGGAATCGAGATCGCCGACGACAAGCTGCGGCTGCAATCCCAGGGCGAGGATGTGGCGCGTGCCGCCGTCCGCGCCGATCAGCAGGTCGTCGGGCAGGAGCCACCGCGCCAGGGCCGCGTAGTCGTCGATGCGCCCGTTGACAAAGATGACGCCGCGCACCTAGAGGTTCACCCGGGCAATAAAGAGGCCGACCATGAGCAGCGCAATGCCAAATTCGGCGGCAGTGGCCAGCAGCGAACCCGCCAGGTAGGAGCGGACGCCGCGCCAGGCTGCGCGCCAGTCGCGCTTGTCGAGCGTCTCCACGAGAAAGAGGCCGCTCAGCGCGCCGATCAACACGCCGAAGAGTGCGCCGACCACCGCCAGCCCACTCAACCAGATGCCGCCCACAATGCCGCCTGCGATGGCGCCGCCGATCGCCTTCCAACTGACGCCGGCGCGCCGCGTCGCCACCGTCGTGAAGAAGATGTCGGCGCCCCAGGCTGCTGCAGCCAGCAGCCCCAGTACAACCACCAGCGCCCAGTCCAGCGGCTCCAGCCCGCCGTCCACTGCCCATGCCAGCGCGCCCAGCCAGATCAACAGCGGGCCAGGCAGGAGCGGCAGCAGCGAGCCGGCCAGCCCCACTGCAATCAATCCGTAGCCGACGATGTGCCAAAGAGTGAGTTCATTCATGCGCAACTACCAGACGTTCGTTTCCAGTTCGCACCAAATTTCGTCCTTGATCACGTCTAATCGCACGAGTGGGCTACGGGCAAACAAGCGCGGGACGACGAAGCCAAGCTGTGCGTACAGCTCGGGTGGGACGCCGATGTCGGCCAGGTAGAGATCGCCGGCGGCGGCCACCGCGTCGGCGCGGCGAAAGCCCTGCTTGGGCAGCGCCAGCGTGAGCGTCGCCGCCGCGCGGATGTGCGGGGTGTAGCATTGGCCGCTGCCGGTGTCGACGCCGCTGGGCGTGTCCAGGCTGAGGATCGGCGCCGCGCTGCTGTTGGCGAGCTGCACCAGGTTGCGCGCCGGCCCACGCGGGTCGCCGCGCAGCCCGTAACCGATCACGGCGTCGATCAGCAAATCCGCCGGCGGGAGTTCCCAGCCATCCTCGGCCCAGGCCAACGGTGCACCCACTGCCTGCAGCGCGGCCAGTTGCTGCGCAGGGGCGCCCGTGTACGCCTCCGCCGGGTAGGAGCAGACGACCTGCACTGCGGCGCCCCAGTTGAGCAGATGGCGCGCCGCGCAGAGGCCGCCGCCGCCATTAGCGCCCCGTCCAGCCAGCACGACAATAGGACGATCTACGATGTCCTCCTCCAGCATCTGCTGCGCCAGCGTCGCCAGCGCCCGCCCCGCGTTTTCCATCATCTGCAAGAGCGTGACGTGGTACTCCGCCACCATCAGCCGGTCGACTTCTTGCATCTGCGCCGTGGTGACAGTTGGCACAAGCACGGGCACAGTCAGTTGTGTGGTCATAACGCCTCACTCATTTCGCTGGAAGGATAGACCGCGGATTGAGCGGATGCGACGGATTCACGCGGATTTTTTGATTTCATCCGCGCAAATCCGCCAAATCCGCTCAATCCGCGGTCTATCACCCTCTTTACGCCACAGCCGCGCGCAGCCAGGCGCGATGCAGCGTCCATTGGTTGCCGTCCGGGTTCCAACGCAGCTCGAAGGTGTTGCCATCGACCGCCTGCACCATGTAGCAGCGCAGCGTCTGACCCGCCACCCGCTCCTCCCACTGCCGGCCAATTGTGTCGACGTAGCGCGTTCGGTCGCGCCAGATAAAGGAGGTCGGCTGCACTGCGCCGCTGGGCATCACCCGCACCAGCGCGGAGACAGTTTCATTGACAAGCAATTCTTGATTCATAGTGTGTCATGCCCTTTCAAGGGTGGGGTTTTGATGGTTTAGGGTCTTGGGGTTCGATTACCCCAAGGCCCCACGACATCAAACCCCTACCGCGGTTTCTGCCCCAAATAGTCCAACACCATCTCGATCGCCATCTGTGCACTCAGCAGCTTGTTGCCGCTACGGTCGCTCGTCCAGACGATGCGTTCCCTGCGTACATAGCCATCGGCGGCGCTCAAGTGAAAGTGCACCGTGCCGGAAGGCTTGCCCGGCAGCCCGCCGCCCGGCCCGGCAATACCGGTGATGGCAACGGCCACGCCGGCGTCATACAGGCGGAGCGCGCCCTCGGCCATCTGTTGCGCGACGGCATAAGAGACGGCGCCCTCGCGCAGCAGCGTTGCCGGGTCAACGCCCAGCACCCTTTCCTTGGCCGGGTAGCTGTAGACCACCGCCGACCCGGCAAAGTAGGCCGAACTGCCCGGGTTCTCCGTCACGATATGCCCGACCAGCCCACCGGTGCAACTCTCGGCAAACGCACACATCATGCCGCGCTCGGTCAACCGTTCACCCATCGTGCGCGCCAGCGCCCGCACTGCTTCCATCGACACCATACGTTCCTCGACTTGATCCGTTGCATGATAGACCGCGGATTTGGCGGATGAGGCGGATGAGGCGGATTCTCGCGGATTTTCTGAATTTATCCGCGTAAATCCGTCGTATCCGCCAAATCCGCGGTCTATTCCTCCCCATCCCCGCTCGCCAGCCGCCGGCAGATCAACATCAGCCGATCATCCCCGCGCCGGGTGAAGATGACCGTTGCGGCGCGCCCCGTCTGCGCCAGCCGCAGCTTGGGGCGCAGGCTCTCCGGCGCGGCGGGAAAGCCCCGCTTCTTCAGTTCCACCTGAGCAACACCCAACGCGTGCAGCCGTGCGTTGAGCCGCCCCAGGTGAAACGGGTGAATCTCCTCGACCCGAAACGCCTGCGCCAGCGGCGTCGGCGCATACGCGTCGGCTACCAGGTAGGCGATCTGCGAGTCGAACAACCGCGCGCCCAACTGGGTGGACAATTCTCCCAGCGCGTGCGCCCGAATCAGCGCCGGGTCCGGTTCATAGAGCACCTGGCCGGCGCGCAGCGGGCCAACGGGCGGCGGCGTGCTGTCGGCTACCGCCGTAAACACAGCGTCGTCGGCGAGCACCGTCGCCCAACGCGGCCAGCGCGCCGCGGCGCCGTGCCAGAGCACGGCATCCTTGCAGACGCCGTCGTGGCTCACGAACTCCACGCCCCAGCCGGGCGGGATTTCGTCGTCGCCAATGCCCGGCATGACCTTGACGCCGATCACGTCGACATGACTGCGCAGCGCCAGCAGCGCGGCAAAGGGCGGCGTCAACTGGTCGAGATGGAAGACGCGGCGCCCATCGACCCGCCGCGCCGGGTCGGCAAAGGCTGCGGCGACCGCCGGCAGCTCTCCTGCTGCCAGGTCGACCGTCCAGTCGCGGTTGCGGACTTCCACCCTTTCTGCCAGACCCAGCGCAGCCGCGTTGGCTGCGGCAAAGCGGGCGCAGACCGGGTCCGTCTCGTAAGCGATCGCCGGGCGGCGCTGCGCCAGCGCGAGCAGGTCGCCGCCGATGCCGCAGCCCAGGTCGAGCACGGGGCCGGGTGGCGCCCACCGGTCGAGCCAGGCGGCGCGCTGCACTGCAATGGGCGCCGCCGTGGCCTGTTCCAACGCCGTCGCCGTGAAAAAGAGCGCGGCGGACTGCGGAAACTTTGCGCCAGCCTGACGCCGCAACTGCGCCAGCGCCAGCGCGGCGCCGGCTTCCTCCGCCGTCAGCGTGCGCCGCAGCCAGGTCAACGTCGGCAGCAAGTCGGCGTCCCCCACAGGCTGCGCAGCCAACTCGGTGAGGACAGCTTCCCCGCGCGGAGACAGCAAGAAATCCACTGTCGCCGGTTGCAGCGCCGTCCGTTCGCTCATTCCCGCCATTGTACCCCACGCGGCGCAGATTGTGATAGGTGTCGGGTGATCTGTCATTCATCGCCTATTGCCCAACACCTGCCCCCTGTCATTCGCTCGTAGTGCGTTTGTAGGGTGTCGCGGCTTGACGCATCCACAGCCAGACGCTACACTTTGACCTTGCTGTTTGTACCTTTTTGCACAGATTTCGCCGACGGCCTGCGCTATCCTGGCCTCGCTGCTTGCGGCGCAAATTCTGGTTCGCCGGAAAAGAACGGCAGAGAGCGACGGGCAGCAGCCAGTCGGAAACCTATTCACACGAGGAGTCTCATGAGCGTCCAAAACGAATCGCTGGAAATGAAGCCAGCCGACCACAAGACAGAAGCGCCGGAATTGGAATACAAAGCCGCCAGCCAAGATTCACTCTCCATGTTTTTTGCAGCCATCGGCGGCGCAGTGTTGGGCATGTTGGCCACGCTGTTGGTGCTGGCGCTGATCAACGGTGGCACGTTGAATTTCATCCACCCGGAGCGTCTGGAAGTGATGGAGGCGAATCTGGCTCGCGTGAGCGAGAATGTGGGCGCTGTCAGCCAGAACATCGACATCGTCGCCCAGCAGGTGGACGAAGTGCGCAGCGGTCTGGCTGATGCACGCAGCCAGGCGGACACTGCGCTGGCGCAGTTGGGCGACCAGGGTGAGAGCATGGTGGCGATGCAGTCGGCAGTGGACACGCTGGCCGTCACCGGTCAGCGCTTCGACACCTTTGTGGTGGCGTTGGAGCAGGCGCTGAGTTCGATGGATGCCGTCGGCGCGCCCGCGCCCGGCGTAAGTGCGGATGCAGCCGTGGCGCCGAACAGCGTGGCGGTGCTCTTCTTCATCGACGCCAACAGCGATGGCGCGCTGAACGACAATGAGAACGTGCTGGTGGGGCCGCAGGTCACCGTGCAGGATCAGCTTGGCCAGGTGGTGGGCGCCTACGCCTCCACCGATGCAGGGATGCTGGTCGAAGACCTTGCTCCCGGCGAGTACACCTTCCTGGTGGATGACACCGCGGGCCATACGCTGGCCAGCGCGCCGACCGCCGTCGTGGTCGTGCCGGAAGATGGCAGCACGGGGCAGATTGTCTACTTCCCTGCCAGCGAATAGACCGCGGATTTGACGGATTAGGCGGATTTGAGCGGATTTTTGATTATCCGCGCAAATCCGCCTAATCCGCCCCATCCGCGGTCTATCTGATCTCTCTACGCGATAACTCTCCCGCTGCGCCGCCGTTCATCGCCCGCCCATGCCGCTGAGGGTGATGCCTTTGACGAACCAGTTTTGCGCCAGCATGTAGATCAACAGCACCGGCAGCAGCGCGATGACCGCGCCGGCCATCAGCAGGTCCCAGGCCGTAGCGTATTGCCCCACGAACGCCGCCAACCCCACCGGCAGCGTGCGCATCTCCTCCGAGGTGGTGACCACCAACGGCCAGAGAAAGTCGTTCCAGACGCCCTGAAAATCGAAGATCGCCAATGTCGCCAGCACCGGGCCGCTGAGCGGCACGATCACCTGCCACCAGATGCGGAGGCTGGAGGCGCCGTCGATGCGCGCCGCCTCGTCCAGGTCGATGGGCAGGCTGCGGTAGTACTGGCGCAGCAGAAAGACGCTGAAAACGCTGAACAGCCCCGGCACGATCAGCGCCCAGTAGGTGTCATACCAGCCCAGGTTCTTGACGATCAGAAAATTGGGGATCAGCGTCACGGGGAAGGGGATCATCAATGTCGCCAGGTAGAAGAGGAAGATGGTCTCGCGGCCGCGGAAGCGCAGGCGGGCGAAGGCGAAGGCCGCCAGCGACGAGATCAGCACACGACCAATGGTCACCGTGATGGTGACAAACAGGCTGTTGAAGTAGTAGCGGCCAAACGGGACGACGCGGAAGGTCTCGAAATAGTTGTCCACCGTCAGCGCGCTGAGGCTGAAATTGCGCTGCAAGAAGGCGTTGAGCGGCAGCAGCGAGACCAGCAGCATCAACAGGAAGGGCGTCACCATGATCGCCGTGCCCAGGATCAGCACGGTATGGAGCGCCAGGCGCGCCGGCAAGCGCATCTGGTTCGGCGCATTGCGGGCAGTGAGGTCGGTCGTGACGGTCATGGCAGCCTCACTCCGTCTCGTAATGCACCCAGCGCCGCTGCATCCGGTTCTGGAAGAGCGTAAAGGCGAAGATGAAAATAAACAGGAACCAGGACATCGCCGCCGCCTTGTTCATGCGGATGTCGCGGAAGGCGGAGAGGTAGATGTACTGCACCACGCTCAGCGACGAGTTGGCCGGGCCGCCCTGCGTCATCACAAACGGCTCGGTAAAAAGCTGGAACGCGCCGATGGTCTGGAAGACGAACAAAAAGAAGGTGGTCGGGCTGATGAGCGGCACGGTGATGCGGCGGAAGCGCTGCCAGGCGCTGGCGCCGTCCACCGCGGCCGCGTCGTACAGTTCCTGCGGCACCCCTTGCAGCGCGGCCAGGTAGATCACCATCGTGAAACCGGTGTTCTTCCAGAGCGTCAGGATCGCCACCGACCATTTGGAGAACTGGGTGCTGCCCAGCCAATTGGGCGGCGTAAAAGGTATCTCGAGCAGCCCAAAGAAACTGGCGAGCAGGTTGTTCACCGGACCGTTGGTGGCCAGCAGCAGGCGGAAGATGATGGCGCCGGCCACGATGGTCGTCACCACCGGCATGAAGTAGATCATGCGGTAGAAGATGCGCCCGCGGATCGCCTGGTTGAGGCCGACAGCCATCGCCAGCCCCAGCGCCAGTTGCAGCGGCACGATGGTGACGATGTAGAAAACGGTGTTCCAGACTGCCTGCCAGAAGAGCGGGTCGCGGAAAAGCTGCTGGTAATTGGCCAGCCCCGCAAAGCCGCGATAGCCCATCAGCCCCCAATCGGAGAAACTGATGCCCAGCGACATCACCACCGCCAGCGCAATGAAGACCAGGAAGCCCAGAAAACTGGGCAGCACGAAGAGATAGCCTTCCCACTGCTGGTCAGGCCGCCAGCGGAAGGGGCTGCGCTTGATCGGTGTGGAATGGGTGGTCATTGTGGAGATTGGAGATTGGAGATTGGAGATTGGGAGATTGAGAGGCGGCTGGTCCGTCAGGAAGGCGGGCGAGTTGGCCACCGACTGCAACGCCGGGAAGATTTCGCCGCGCTCGGTGTAGAGTGTCTCACCGCCGCCCTCGCTCTGCAGCCACTGGAGGAACGTCCAGGCCGCGTCCTTGTTGTCGCTGCCGCTGCTCATCACCCAGGCCGCGCCGCCCGCGCCGTTCCAGCGCTTGCCGCCAGCCGGGATCGGCGCCGGCGCCACGTCGTAGTTCATGCCCGCCGAATTAAAGGCAGAGACACGGCTGGTGTTTTGCAGAATCATGGCGGCCTGACCGCTCATGAAGACGCTGGCGTCGCCGCCCGCCTGGCTCAGGTCAGCCGGGCGCATGGCGATGCCCTGGTCCATCAGGTCGGCGAAGAACTGGATGCCTGCCACCGACGCCGGGTCGGCCAACATGCACTTGGACGGGTTGACGTAGTCGTCCAGGATGGCGCCGTTGTTCTGGTTGACCCATTTGGCCCACTTGCCGCCCTCTGCCGCCAGACCGTAGACGCTGGTCACGCCGTTGGCATCCTTCTGGGTCAGGGCCGTCGCTGCGGCGACGAAGTCGTCCCAACTCCAGTCGTCGCTGGGATAGGCCAGACCCGCGGCGTCGAACATGTCCTTGTTGTAGTAGATCACGTTGACTTCGATGTCGCGGGGGAAGCCGTAGACGCTGCCCTCATACTTGGCCGATTCGAGCAGGCCGGGCCAGTAGTCGTTCAGGTCATAGCCGGCGGCCTCGATGTAGGGGTCCAGGTTCTCCAGCACGCCCTCCGCGGCATAGCGCGGGGTCGGCCAGAGGAAGGCCACATCGGGGATCACGGCAGAGTCGCCGCTGGCCCACAACGCCTGGATCTTGGTGAAGTAGTCACCCCAGGGCTGGTGCCAGACTTCGATCTGAATTTCTGGGTGCTCGGCCATGAAGGCCGCGGCCACCCGCTCGTGGGATTCCTTCTCGACCGGCTCGCCCCAGAAGGCCCAGGTGACGGTGACTGGCTCGCCAGAAGCTGCAGCGGGCGGCTCGCCGGCAGGGGCTGCGCCGCCCATGCCCACCGGGGCGCAGGCTGTCAGCACAAGCGCAACGAGCAGCAGCGCGCTCATGAAGATACTTCGTCGCAGATGCATAGAGAAACCTCCTAGCAAACTCAACTGTTATAATGGATGGACGTTGAAAACGAAGGGGTCACACATTGAATTGCCGCAACTGCGCCCGATCATAGCACGTGTGTGAACCAGTGCCAAATGAAGTCAACCTGCCTTGAGGGGCTTACAGATGATTCAAGCAGTCATATTCGATGTCGGCGGGGTGCTGCTGCGCACGGAGGATTTCGCGTCGCGGCGTGCGCTGGAGGCGCGGCTGGGGCTGGCGCCGGGCGAGGCGGAGCGGCTCATTTACAACGACGCCGCCGGGCTGCAGGCGCAGCACGGTGCGCGCAGCGCGGAGGCGCACCTGCAGGCAGTGGCAGAACGCTTGGGCGTGTCAGTCGCCGATCTGGCGCCCTTCTGGGCCGGCGACCGCCTCGACGAGGAACTCATTGCGCTGATCCGGCGGCTCCGGCCGCGCTACCAGACCGCGATCATCAGCAATGCCATGAGCGACCTGCATGAACTGCTCACGGGAAAATATCCCATCGCCGACGCCTTCGACCTGATCACCGGTTCGGCCTACGAAGGCGTGATGAAGCCCGACCCGCGCATCTATCAGCGCACGCTGGAACGGCTGGGGCGCCAGCCGGCAGAGGCCGTCTTCATCGACGACGCGCCCGCCAATGTGGCAGGGGCGCAGGCGGTCGGGATGCACGCCATTCACTATGTCGCCGGCATGGATGTGGCTGCTGCACTTAGGGAACTGGGGGTTGAAGCATAGACCGCAGATTTGGCGGATGCGGCGGATTTGCGGTCTATCCCTTCTTCCGCTGCGCAAGGTAGTAATGCCAGAGCAGCCGCGCCGCGACCGCGCGCCAGGGGCGCCAGGGTTCCGCCAGCGCGGCGAGTTCGGCCGGCGA
>JAPKMV010000949.1 GCA_026645635.1 Caldilineaceae bacterium | reverse complement strand
AGAGACGCGCGTCGTCGGCGTCAAATATGTCACGCTGGAGAACCCGCTGCGCACCTGCCAGCCGGTTGTCTTCGGGCTGGCGGTCTTCCCACCGTCGTCCCTGGGCAACTTCATCAAGATCTACCTGACCGACCGTGAGCACAAGGTGATCGGGCAGATCGCAGCACAGCGTGTCGCCGATCCAACCGTCCTGGCGCTGGACGCAGTCGCGTTTGGTCAGTGGCTTGCGCCGGAGTGTACGGTGAGGGGGTGAGAGGGTGAGGGGGTGATGATTCACCCTCTCACCCCCTCACCCCCTGCTGCGCGCACACGGCCGTGATGCGCATGGAGGCGGCGGCGCGCCTCCGGTGCATCGACGCCCGCCAGCCCCATCACCGTGGCGGTCTTGACTTCCCAGCCGGCTTCTTCGAGGAGGGTGCGGGCGGCGTCAGGCGACGCGCCGATGATCTCGGCGACGATGCGCGCGGCGCGCTGGCGGAGCTTGGCGTTGGTGGGCTGCACGTCCACCATGAGGTTGCTGTAGGTCTTGCCCAGCTTGACCATCGTCGCAGTGCTGAGCATGTTGAGCACCAGCTTCTGCGCGGTGCCGGCCTTGAGCCGCGTGCTGCCGGTGAGCACCTCCGGCCCGGTGACGACCTCGATGGCCAGGTCGGCCGCGGCGGACATGGGCGCGTCCGGGTTGCAGGAAAGGGCGATCGCCGCTGCGCCGACGGCGCGGGCGTGGGCCAGGCCGCCGAGCACGTAGGGCGTGCGCCCGCTGGCCGCCACGCCCAGCACAACATCGGCCGCGGTCAAGCTGTGGCGGGCCAGATCCGCCTCCGCCAGTTCGGGGCGGTCTTCGGCGTTTTCCACCGCGCGCACGAACGCGCCTTCCCCGCCGGCCAGCAGCGGGATCACTACGCCTGGCGCCAGGCCAAAAGTAGGCAGCAGTTCCACGGCGTCGAGCAGGGCCAGGCGGCCGCTGGTGCCCGCGCCGAGCACAAACCAGCGCCCGCCCGCGTCCAGCGCCGCGACGATGAGATCCACCGCCTGGGCGATCTGCGGCAGCGCGGCGTGCACCGCATGGAGCACGTGCGCGTCCTCCTGGTTCATCAACGTGACCAGCGCCAGGCTCGACAACTGGTCGAGTTCCATGCTGGCGGGGTTGCGCTGTTCGGTGAGTGGCAGCGTCATGGGGCGACCGATTGGGTGGCTTTCTGCACGAGCGCACTGATCGTTGCTTCTTCGGCAGCGGTCAACTCCTGCAGCGCATAAGCAACCGGCCACATGGCGCCTTCGTCGAGGTTCGCCGTGTCGTTGAAGCCGAGCGTTGCGTACCGGGTGTTGAACTTTTGCGCGCTCTGGAAGAAGCAGACAATCTTGCCGTCCCTGGCATAGGCGGGCATCCCGTACCAGGTTTTCGGCGTGAGCGCAGGCGCGCTGGCGGTGATGATCTCATGGAGCCGGCGGGCCATGGTGCGTTCCGGCTCCGGCATCTCTGCGATCTTGGCGAGCACGTCGCTTTCTCCATCCGCCTTGTTCTTGCTGGCGCGCGCTTCCGCCTTCAGCTCCTGGGCGCGCGCCTTCATCGCCGCACGCTCCTCGTCCGTGAATCCCTTGGCCGCCTTGCCGGTCGCGGCGGCGCCTTTGGCGCTCTTCTGCGCGTCTTGCTTGCTGGATTGGCTCATAGAAACCTCTGGTTGAAATAGACAGGGCCTGCGAGTTGTTTGCCTGACTTGAGGCCAGCGCCAGTATAGCACAGTCTCACGGTTGCCCTATCGCCCATCCCACAACTTTGCATCACATCCCCACCCTATGCGAACATGGCAGGTATGGAGATCACCTTTCTCGGCGGTGCGGACGAAGTCGGCGCCAGTTGCATCTTGATCGAGATCGCAGGCCGGCGCCTGCTCATCGACGCGGGCATTCGCCCTACGCCCAAGGCGCGCTGGGGGCTGGCCGGCGACCAACTCCCCGACCTCAGCCTGATCGAGCGGGGCGGCGGGCTGGACGCCATCCTCGTCACCCACGCGCACACCGACCACACCGGCGCGCTGGAACTGGTCAGCGAGCGCTACCCCGCCACGCCTGTCTACGC
>JAPKMV010000948.1 GCA_026645635.1 Caldilineaceae bacterium | reverse complement strand
GGGGCCGTACTTCTTCCTGGGCCAATATGAGGCCGCGTTCGCCCACATGCACGCGGGTCTGCAACTCTATCAGCAGCCGGAGCATGAGGCGTTGAGCACGGCGTATGGCGTACACGACGCCTGCGCCTGCGCGCTCTACGAGTCGGCCCTGGCCTGCTGGCAGATGGGGGAGTTGGAGCTGGCGCGGGCATGGCTGGCGCGCAGCGAGGCGCACACCAGGCTGCTCACCCTGCCCGCCAATCTGGCCGACGCCGAAGCGTATACGGCGCTGGTGTATCACCTACTGCGCGAGCCGGCGCAGGTGCAGGCAGCGGCCGACCGGGCGCTCTCGCTCAGCGTCGAGCGGGGTTATCCCTACTCGCGTTTCCTGGCGTCGGTGGCGCTGGGCTGGAGCCTGGCCATGCAGGGTGAGGTGGCCGAAGGCGTTGCGCTGGCGCGCCAGGGCATGGCCGCCAGCGTCGAACTGGGCCAGCGGCTGCACCACAGCCAACTGGCCGCGATGCTGGCCGAGGCGTGTCTGCTGGCCGGCCACTTTGTCGAGGCGCTGGACGTGGCCGAGGAGGCAATCGCCAGTTTCGCCGTCTACCGCGATCTGCTGTGTGCGCCGGAACTCTGGCTTTTGAAGGCGGAGGCGCTGGCAGCCCTCGGCGCGGATGAGGAGCAAGTCGAAGCCTGCCAGCGTGCGGCCCTGGCCCTGGCGCAGGAGTTGGGCGCCAAGACCTCCGCCGTGCGCGCGGCGACGTACGTGGCGCGCCGGCTGTAGCGGTCGCCAGGCCATCCAAGACAGCACCCTGGCGCTGCATGCCATCCCGTTGCGGCGAAAAGACGGTCAGCGGCGGGGCTTTGTGCGGTTGCAAACCGCCCAAATACTATACGAGTGCGATATGCAACCTGCGACCCAACGCAGCGGCTGCCTTTTCCAACGTCGCCACCGTAGCCGATTCAGTGTCAGAATCAAGTAGCCTATCCACCGCTGCCCGGCTGGTGCTCATGCGACGCGCCATTTCCGCCTTCGATAGCTGCTGCTCGGCCATCAGTTGGCTAATCTGGAACGCCAACACACGCTTGGCGGCCACGGCCTCGGCTTCCGCCAACTGACCTTCTTCGATCAGAAAATCGTCCAAAGTACTCCCCAAATGTTGCTTGTTCATGATTCCTCACGTAAGGCCCGCAGGCGTTGTCGGGCAAGTTGCAGGTCTTGGAGTGGCAATTTCTGCGATTTCTTGATTAGGCTATGCAGCAAGACCATCGTATCGCCTTCCACTGTGATGATGACACGTGCGATACGGTCATCCAGTCGGATTCGCACCTCCCACAAGCCAGGCTCCAGTTTGCGGATCAAGGGCATGCCTAAGGGCCAACCGTACTGGGCGGTCTTCAGATCATGACCAATGAGCTTCCGCTCCTCCGGCGTCAGGGCCTTGAGCCACTCGCGCACTGGCTCCTTACCGGCGGCGGCTGTGCGATAGAAACGCACCTGCAAGCGCGGTTCAGGATTCATGAGTGTAATGTATCATAATTGATGCATCTCGCCAAGCGGAGATGTAGAGATCTCCACGCGACTGCAGATTCATCCCAAAATCCGGTGTCACTTCAACCTACGGAAACCGAGCGAAAAACCTACGGCCGTTGGCACGCCATGCCGTTGATCACCAATTCACGCACCTCACGCCTGTTGCTCAAATACACTTCTTGCTCGAATTGCTGGCGCAAGGATGGCTGAATGGATGCATAGTCAGGGAGCGACAGTTCATATCGAAAGTGGTCGAAGCGGCCCCACCAGGCAAGAGCCAGCGCCGAGCGCACTCGAGAGTGGATCGTTCGCTGGAAATAATAGAGGACAGCGCTTGTCAGCCTGGGATCGAAGCGGGCTGCATCATAGATCGGTTTGAATTGCAGGTTGGCCAGTCGTCTTGCCCACACTGCGGACGATTCGCGTCTGATCTCTTCCTCAGTGCGGCCAATGGCATAGAGTGTCTTCTTCGCCTCATCAAACAACAGGCCGTTTGGGTGAACTTCTTGATAGCGAGCAATACGCGACTCAACTCGCACTTGTTCAGAGGTTGCTGCGAATGCAAGG
>JAPKMV010000947.1 GCA_026645635.1 Caldilineaceae bacterium | reverse complement strand
GGAGCAGTCAGAACGCGCCGCTGAACCGCCGGTCACCGTGGCGGTGGCGGCGGCCACGCCTTCCGCCTTCGTGGATTCCTATCGCCTCTCCGCCCGCTTCAAGATCGTCTCCAACAGTACAGGCGGCGTGGTGGCTGACACCGATGTCAATGCCGAAGGCGCCTGGCGGCGGGCCGACAATGCCTTTGGCTTCGACGCCAGCTTCCGCATGGAGACCCTCAGCAACGGCGCCGCGCAGGTCATCGAGTACGTCATGCTGGGCGACCGGGTGGCGCTGCGCACCGGCGACGGCTGGACGGTCTCGCCCCGCGGCGGCGATCTGCCCATCGGGGAGCCGGTTGCCATGCTTGACGTGCCCTTTGCCGGCGCGCTGGCACTTGGCCCTGCGGTCGGCGCCGAGGAGATCGGCGGTGTGGCCACCACCCACTACCGCATCGACAACGCCGAGCAGTTTGCGGCACTGGTGGCCGATGCCTTTGGCGGCCGCGCCGGTGTGCTCACGTCGATTACGCTGGATAGCTGGCTGGCTGCCGACGGCTATGTGGTGCAGTATTTGTTGGCGGCGACGACCAGCGGCGCCACGGTGCAGGACAGCGCCGGCGTAGATCAGACCGTGGATCAAACGATTGCGGTGGAATATGCGCTGCGAGACATCAACGCAGTGGGCGAGATCGCCTGGCCGGTGGATGCGCCGCCCGCGGATGCGCTGGTGGTGCCCGGTTTCGACGCCAACACGTTTCCCCTGCCACAGGATGCACAACTGCAGCCCACTGTGGGCGCGCTGGCCTTCACCACGGGGCTGGACGAGGCCGGCGTGCGCGACTTCTACGCGGCGCAGCTTGGCGCGGCGGGCTGGAGCCTGGAAGGCGAGTACGGCTATTACACCGCCCGTCGCGACGGCGCCGAACTGGTGCTGGCGGTGACATCCGGCAGCGACAGCCAGCCGACGCGCGTGGAGGTATTCGCCGCTGACGTTGAGTAACAGGCCGTCACTGGGAAATCGCGATGGAAACAGAGATTGACACCACCGACTACCCGGCTTTCTTCCGTGCGGCGCTGGTGCGGGGAACGACAGCCACACTGGCAGCAATCAATCTGGCCGCGCCCCGGCTGGACGAAGATTTGCGCGAACGCAGCCTCTATTTGCTGAGCCTGGCCCTGGAACTGCCCGAGGCGTGGGCTTCTGCCCGTGATCTCACCTTCGCCATCGCCCTCCAAATGGAGATTCAGGGCTATCGCCGCGAGTGGATGGATTTCCTGGTGCGCGCCCTGGCTGAGGCGGAAGCTGCCGGGGACACTAGCGCGCTTGCGCGTGCCCATTTACACCTGGGGCGGCTTTGTTACCTGCTTGGCGAGTACGCTCTCATGGCGGAGCACCTGCACAACAGTCTGCAATTCGCCGAGGCCAGCCAGAATCGTGAACTTATCGTCACAGTGCTAGATCGCCTGGCCTGGTTGGCGTTTGAACAATCTGATTTTCTGGCGGCCGGGCAGTGGTGCGCGCGGGCGCTAAGCCTGCTGGACGAGCAATCTCCGGCACGCGCTCCGATCTATAACACGCTGGGCAACATCGCCAAGCAGAAGGCGAATTGGGGAGACGCGATACGATATTTCAAACTGGCACTGGAACTGCGCGAGCAGCAAGGTGATCAGCGCCTCTGCGGGGATATATTGCACTCACTGGGGAATGTCCAAAGACTTGCCGGTGAATATGAAGCTGCACAAGACAATCTGATTCGCTCTGTCCAACTGTTGGGCGATGCCGGTGACTTCAACCAGCAAGCAAGGGGTCGCGCCGATCTTGGGATACTCTACTGGCAAACAGGTCGAGTGCCGGAAGCGATCGCCTGCTATGGCGAAGCCGAGCAGATTGCCACGAAAAATGGCGACATGCTGCTCCTGGCGCGAATCTGCAACAATCGGGGTCTGGCATTGGCTACACTGGGCGATTTTGCGACAGCAGAAATGCAGATACAGCGCAGCATTTCACTGGCAGAGCAGATCAAGCATGTCTATGAAACAGCCAATGCCAAGGATAGCCTAGCACTGGTGTTAGTGAAAAAGGGGGACCTGACTGGGGG
>JAPKMV010000946.1 GCA_026645635.1 Caldilineaceae bacterium | reverse complement strand
TCGGCGGTCAGCGGGCGAGCGTCACTGTCAGACGCGCCAGGCGCGGGCATGAGCCAAAGCTGCTTGCCCAGCGTGCGCCCCGGCCCGGTCAACTCGTTGCGGCGAAAGGCGATCCACTGGCCGTCGGGCGACCAGGCCGGCGCGCCGTCCTCGACGAGGCGATCGTCGCCGCTCAGATTGGTGCGGGCGCCGGTGATCGGATCGACCAGGAAGATGTGCACGACATAGGTTTCGCCCACCTGGCGCAGTTCGGTCATCAGGAATTCCAACCGCGTCGGATGCCAGACGCCCGGCTCGCCGGTGCTTGTGGGGTAGAAGTCGCCTGCGCCGCTCTCCAGGTTGTACGCGCCGACGCCCACGAAGTCGGGCGAAAGGTAGGTGATCCAGCGGCCATCGGCGGACCAGCGGGCATCGAAGCCAAGCTGCTGGCTGTCGGCGAAGATGGGCGCCGTCTCGCCGCTCGCCATGTCGCGCAGATAGAGGCGGGGCGGGCTAATCGCGGCCGCGCCAAATTCATTGGCGTTGCGTTGGCTGAAGGCGAGCAGGCGGCCATCGGGCGACCAGGCCGGCGTGCTGCAGAAGGCGTTGGCGCAGGCTTGCAGCAAAGCCGGCGCGCTGCCTGCGGCCACCTCCCACAGGTTGCTGCCGTCCGTCGGCGTCAGCGCGGCGAAGGCGATTCGGCCGTCTGCGGGCGCCACGGCAAAGTCCCAGACGCCGGCGGGCGCAGCGGTGAGGGGTGTGGTGACGGGCAGGGTCGCACTGACGGGCGGCGTCAGGGGCGGCGTGACGGCAAACAACTGCTCGACGCCATCGACCGCAGTCGAATAGACGAGGCGAGTGGCGCCGGTGTGAAAGCGCCACTCGACAGGGGCCGCCAGCGTGCGCCCTTGCGTGCTGCGCAGCCCTGGCTCCAGACGCACGGTGTAGGTCGTGGCGGGCGTCAAGGGCGCGGCGGGGACGAAGCGCAGTTGGTCGCCGTTGAGAAAGACCGCGCCCGGGGCCGGTGGGTCGAGCACGACTGTAACTGTGTCGGGCGCCGAGGCCAGCGGCTGGTCAAACCGGAGCGCGATCTGGGTGCGGGTGGAGACGCCTTCCGCGTCGGCGGCGGGCGTCATCGTGACGATGTCGATGCCCACCTGGTCGCCGCGCCAGGCCAGCAGCGCGATGGCAAGCAGCGCAATCAGCGCCACTGCCGCCACCAACTGGTCGAAGCGGCTGAAGCGCGGGCGCGTTGCGGTACTGCTCATGGGTAAAGATAGGGCTGCTGCGGCGCCTCGGCCGGAGTGATGGCGTCGGCGACCACGACCGGCAGGGTGCGTTCGCCCAACTGACCCGGCGCCAACACGCCGCGCACGCGCACCCATTGGTCGGCGGTGAGCGCGGCCGTCTCCGGCCACTGGACGACCATGCCTGCGACGTTGGCGTCGGCGACGCAGCAACTGACCACGAAGCGCGTCACCATAAATTGGTCGGCGGCAAAGCGTTCGTCGCGGAAGACGAAGCCGATGACATCCACGGGCTGGCCGGCGAAATCTTCGGCAGGATGGGCAGAACCGGCGAAGGTGTTGAGCCAGTCGAGCTGGTGCTTGTCGATAGCATTCTTTTCGGCAGCCGCGCGCACAGCCGCGGGCAGAGCCGAGCCACTGCTGGTGACGTTCACCTCGCGGTTGCTGATCGCTGCGGCGCCCAACGGCTGCGGCGGCACGACGACCCCCAACACGATAGGCAGCAGCACCAGCGTCACGCCTGCCCAGGTCAGGCGGTGATCATGGCCGCTGTGCGCGGCGTGGTCATGGTGGTCGTGGCCGTGATCGTGATCGTGCTCGTCCGTTGGTTGCTGCCGTCGCCCGACCGGCCGGTAGCTGATCGCCACGAAGACCAAACCGACAATGGCCAGCATCGTGTAGGCCATGAAGCGCTGGTTGATGTAGAAGAAGAGCGTGCCGCCGGCCAGGCGCGTGTAGAGGAAGAGCGCGAGGGCCAGCAACAACAGCGCCTTGAGTGCGTTCGCAAAACGTGGACTCGCAAGATAGCGGCTCATCAGTAACTCAGGTTCAAATTCCACCAGACGCCCATCAGCGTCG
>JAPKMV010000945.1 GCA_026645635.1 Caldilineaceae bacterium | reverse complement strand
GGATATTCCAGCCCACGTAACTCACCACGCCCGGCAGGGTCAGCACCCATCCCAGGCTCCACGCAGTGACAAACCCGCCGACGATGCTCACGACGCCATTGGCGATCATCAGCCAGGCGGTCGTTTTTTCGACCCGGTTGCGGTTGAAGATCGACGCCGTCAACCAGGTTGCCACACCCAGAAACGCGTAGCCCCACATCTCAATCGCCCAACTGAGCGAGAGTGGATTTGCCAACGAGAAGATGCCAATCGCGGCGTCGTAGGCTGGCTGATAGGTCTGCACAAGCGCCGGGACAAAGGTCGTCTGGCTGATGTAGTTGAAGAAGATCAGCGTCGCAAAAATTCCCGTAAAGACCACGGCGATCAGGGCATTGGCCTTCTGCTGCGCCTCGGCCAGTTCATAGAGCGCCGCCATCATCGCGACATAGCCGCCCACCAGCAGGAAACCGCCGAAGAAAGGTGCGGTCTGGATCGGGTGGAAGCTCTGAACGTAGCTGGCAGCGTCCACCCAGGGCGGCCCCGGCTGGAGCCAGGTGACCGCCAGCAGCCCAATCGGGCCGGAAAGCAAGATGCCGGCCACTGTCAGGGCGGCGCCCCACACGCCAACGCGCAGGGCGCTCGACGTGCGCACATTTGTTGCTTGTGTGTGCATTGAATCATCTCCTGTGGATGAAAGCCGTGTTTTGCCCAAAGTATAGGACGGAGCGCCGCGGACCGCGCCTGGCGCAGGTCGGGTCTTGCACTGTCCGGTTGGTCAGTATTGACCGGCGCAGCGGCGCCGCTTTCATTGCACCGGCGCGCGATCCGTGCTAAAATCCCCCACGCATTTGCATGGCGGAACCGCCACCACCAAGGAGAAGCACATGGCGCCCATTCGTCGCCTGCCGTTGCGCGGCGCACCCTATGACATCGGCTACGCCCACGGCAGCGCATTCACGCGTGAGATAGGCGAACTGACCGAGGATCGGCTGCGGCTGAGCTGCGACCCCTTCTGGACGGGCGGGCAGCAGGCGACGCTGGCGGAGGTGCTGGCCCTGGGCGCGGCTTGTCTGGCGCACCATGAAGCCTTTGCGCCGGAACTGATGGCGGAGATGCGCGGCATGAGCGACGCCACCGGCATCGGCCTCAACGAACTGGTGATCATGAACGGCTTCACCGATTTCGTCGATATCGTGGCGAACCCGGCCGCGCTGGCGCATCACCGGTCGCCCACCCTCCAGCCCGGCGAAGACTTCGACGGCGGCGGCTGCACCGCGTTCATCGTTGCGCCGGCGGCGGCTGGCGATGGCCGCGGCTACCTGGGCCAGACCTGGGACATGCACAGCAGCGCCACACCCTATGTGATTCTGCTGGACATTCAGCCGGAAGATGGCCCCGCGCTGCTCACCTTCACCATCACCGGCTGCGTCGGCATGATCGGCATGAACGAGCATGGCGTGTCGGTCGGCATCAACAACCTGCTGGGGGCGGACGGTCGCGTCGGTGTGCACTGGGTCTATGTGGTGCGCAAGATGCTGGCGCAGCGCACCGTGGACGACGCGCTGGCTGTGCTGCAAACCGCGCATCTCTCCGGCGCACACAACTATCTCCTGTTGGGGCCGGACGACGACGGCGCGCTGCGCGGCTACAACGTCGAGCAGATGGCGACGCGCGCGTTCGTCACGCCGGTGGATGCGCTCTACACCCACACCAACCACTGTCTGATCGACGACATGGCCACGGTGGAGCGTCCGCGCAAAGCCGTCTCCCAGGAAAGCACCTACGCCCGCCACGGCCAGGCCAGCGCCTATCTGGGCGAGCGCAGCGGCCAGATCACGGTCGATACGCTGATGGCGCTGACGCGACTCCACGACGGTGAACTGTCGGTCTGCGCCCACGTGCAGCCCGGCTACGACGTGGAAAGCTCCGGCGCGTGCATCATGGCCCCGGCCACGGGCGAACTGTGGGCGCTGTGGGGCAACCCCTGTCAGAATGAGTACGAGTTGTTTCATGTGGGAAAGCAAGTGGGTGAGGGGGTGAACCGATGAGCCAGGAACGCACCTGCCGGTTGATTAAGCCCGGCGACACCTACGACGGCCGCCAGGGTCT
>JAPKMV010000944.1 GCA_026645635.1 Caldilineaceae bacterium | reverse complement strand
TAATCCAGGATGTAGCCGAAGTCCTGATCGGGCGTGTTCACCTGGATGTTGCCGATGGTGAGCAGCGACGGCGAAGTGGCCGAGTAGGCGCTGCTGGGCAGCGTGGCCGGATTGACATAAATGGCAACGTCGCTGCCCGACGGAATGCCGCTGACCGTGTACTGGCCGCTGGCATTCACCGGGACGACCGCGCTGATCGCCCCGCCGCCGCTGGGCGTGTAGATGACGGTCACGGAGACGCTGGGGATGCCCGGCTCGGTGCCGCTGAGGACGCCGTCGGCGGCAATGGCGCCGCCCGCGCCGTTGTCCTCGAAGACCGTGCCGCCCACCGTCAGGATCGTCGCGGGGCCGAAGGACGGCTCGTAGCCGAAGTCCACGCTCAGGTCCGCGCCGCCGCCGGTGACTGTGCCCACGCCGCTGTTGTCCAGCGCGCCGGCGTTGTCGTAGCTCGGTGTGAAGTTGGCCGGCTGCTGCACGGTGACGGTGTAGACGCCGTCGGCCAGCCCGGTGAAGGAGTAGGCGCCGCTGGCGTCGGTGGTCTTGACCGCGAGGAGCGCACCGGTGCTGTCGTAGAGCTGCACCGTCACGCTGGCCAGCCCCGGCTCGCCCAGGTCGCGCACGCCGTCGCCGTTGACATCGTTCCAAACCAGATCGCCCACGACGCCGGTGTTGTCCACCCCGAAGTCATTGTGGGGGTATTCCACGCCCGCCAGCACGGTCAAGCTGATGGCCGTCGGCGTGGTGGCTGTGCCCAGGGTCGGGTCAACCGCCAGCACGTCGGCCTGGCTGTAGGTGATGGTGTAGTCGCCCGGCAGCACCAGGAAGACGTACTCGCCCTCGCTGTTGGTGGTGGTGGTGATCAACACCGGGTTGTTGTTGAGGTCGGTCCCGGTCAGCGTGACCACGATGTTGGGCAGCAGCGACGGCGCGCCGTCATCCAGCACCTGGTTGCTGTTTACATCGTGGAAGACATGCCCCTCGATCTTGGCGCGTTCCACCAGACCGAAGTCGGCGTCCAGGTAGCTCTGGCCTGCGCCCAGGCTCACCGGCTGGTATTCGCCGGTGGTGTTGACCATGACGTTGACATTGCCGGTGGTGGGCGACGGGATCTCCTGCTCGGAGAGGGAGACCACGTAGTTGCCCGGCGGCAGGTTGTCGAAGAGGTATTCGCCAGGGTTCTGCCCTGGGTCACAGGGGAACTCGGGCGTGCCGTCGCAGGTCACCGCCACGTTGATGATGTAGTCGCCGGGGCTGACGCCGCCGTCGTTGTCCGCGTCGACGTAGAGCACCAGCGTGCCGTTGGGCGCCGGGTCGAGCGGGATTTCGTCCTGCAGGCCGTTGCCGTTGGTGTCGTACCAGACAAAATCGCCGATGGAGCCGGCCCAATTGTAGCCAAAGTCCACGGTGTTCAATGTGGTGGCATTCGTGGCCAGATTGACCAGCGCCACGTTGGGCGTCACGATGCCGTCCAGGTCATAGGTGGCAGTCATCGCTGCGCCCAGCGTGCTGGTGATGGCGGCGTAGGGGCTGGTGACGACGCTGTTGGCGTCCACCGTCACCCGGTAGTCGCCGGCGCTGAGCGCGGTGAACGAATAGGCGCCGCTGGCGTCGGTGGCGGTGGTCGCCAGGGGAATCCAGTTGCCGGCAACAGAGATTTCCAGGGTCACAGTAATGCCCGGCAGCCCCTGTTCCGCAGGATCCTGGATGCCGTCGTTATCAGCATCCAGCCAGATATAATCGCCGATGCTCCCTGTGCCCGGCGGGCGCAGGCCAAAGTCGGCGTCGTCATACTGCTGGGCGGAGCCAAGGCTGACAGGCAGCGTGGTGGCCGTGGTCGGCAGGTAGCCGGCCGGCGCGCTGCCAAGGTCATAGGTGACGGTGTAGTTGGCTGCCGGCAGCCCGAAGAAGCGGTAATTGCCCGCAACGTCGGTGACGGCGGTGGCGAGCAAATTGTTGCTGTTGTCATAGAGATAGACTGTCACGCCGCTCAGCCCTGGCTCACCGGCATCCTGCACACCGTCGCCGTCCGTGTCCACCCAGACGCGGTCGCCGATGCTGCCCGCGGTGGAAGTCCGGGTGCTGTTGCTGGGCTGCGTGCCGATTGCG
>JAPKMV010000943.1 GCA_026645635.1 Caldilineaceae bacterium | reverse complement strand
TGCCTTTCGGCGCCAGGTAAGGCGACAGCACCACGTCGCCCGCAGCGATGGCGTCGAGCATGTCTTCCTGGTTGCCCTTGGCGTACTGCGTGCCATTGGGCGCGGAGAGCGGATTCACATAGCGATAGCCAAAGAGACCGGTGGGGAAAGCGCCGGCCGACGCATCCTTGAAGGCGTTCTCTTCCTGGAAGCCGCCGGCAAAGGCAATCTCCGGCACGTAGCCGCTCTGCACGATGTTGCGCAGGAACTCGATGGCCGCCACATTCTCCGGCGTGTTGAGGGTCATGTTGCCCTGGCCGTCGTCGAACTTGCCGCCGAAGGAGGAGACGGTCGTCCAGACACCGCGCGAGGTGCCGTCGCCGCCAAAGTCAGTCGAGCCGAAGAAGGTCATGGCATAGAGACCTTCTGCCTTGAGGCGCTCGGCCTCAGTGACGAACTCTTCCGGCGTCTTGGGGAAGCCGTTGGGGAAGCGGTCGTTCCAGACGTAGACCAGGTGCGGGCGCTCGGCGACCGGGATGCAGTAGAGGCCGCCGTCCGGGCCGGTGCAGGCAGAGAGGGCCGCCCCGTCCATGTCTGCCCACCACGGCTGCGCCTCGGCCCAGGCGCGCAGGTCTTGTAGCGTGCCGTTGTTGTAGAAGAGCACGACGTCGCCGCTGCCGGTGCCGATCTCGTAGAGATCCGGCACGTCGCCGCCGGCCTGCACTGCCGCGACCAACTCCATCGCCATGCGATCCCACGCCTTGGGCTGGTTGACCCAGTTCCACTTGCCGGCGAAGGCCTCGTTGAAGAGCGGCATCGTGTCGCGCAGGTACTCGTTGCCGACGCGCTCGTCGCTGGCCGGATCCTCGTTCTTCTCGTCGTACTGGTACCAGGTGATGAAGTCCTTGACCTCGCCCGCAGGGGCCGCAGCTTCGCCGCCAGCTTCGGGTGCGGCAGCCGGCGCTGCCACCGGTGCAGCACATGCCGATAGCACAAAGCTGAACAGCAGCACAAATGTCAGCACTGTCCATAGCCGTTTCATACTGATCGATCTCCTTTGTACATCAAGTAGGTAGGATAGAACGCCCAACATATGCAATTGTTACGAACCGAGGAGCAAGCAAACATCAACATGCGAAGTGCGAAAACATTAGCACATTGGCGTGTTCATGTCAAGCATTACTCAAAGAATTCAAGTAATACTCAAGACGCGCCGCCTCGTTACTTTTGCCGCTGCGCAGCGTCATCATCTTTGACGCAAGCCTGCCTGGGACGCAGCGCGCGCCCCGCTTTCGCCTTTCCCTGTTTCAACCTGGTTTCATATGGAGGGAGGCATCAAACCCATGAAAACGCTGCGTATCATGATGTGGCCGCTGCTCGCGCTCTTGCTCCTGGTCAGCTTGACTGTAGCCCTGACCGGCCAGCTTGCTGCGTCCCAGCCCGCCGCACCCGACACCACCGTCAGCCTGTCCATTGCACCCTCGCCGCCTACGGCGATCAAGCCGGGTGAGGTGCAAACATTCCAGTGGCAGATCGCTCCGACGACCACGCCGATCTCGGTCACGTTTAGCGTCATCGATCTCGACAACAGCCAGTTGCTCGATTTCCAGAGCTTTCCCGGCCTCACTGGACTGATCACCGCCACGACCTACACCCTGCCGGCCGACTATGTGCTGCCCTTTGGCAAGCAGTTCGAGCGCTATGTCGGGCGCCTCGCCTACTTCTCCGATGAAGCGGGCTACGAGGCCGGCGCCGAGGCCGTCTTCTGGGTCACGCAGGACACCGGCGCCATCCAGGTGATCAAGTTCAACGACCGCAACGGCAACGGCGTGCGCGACCCCGGCGACGAGGGCGTGGGCAACGTGCGCGTCGGCCTGAGCGTGCAGGGCGAGATCCTCTGGGCGGATGTGCCCATCGGCGTCTACACCGTGACCGAAGAGACGCCCGCCGGCACCGTAGCCACGACGCCGGTCCAGGTGACTGCCGTGGTGACCGCCGATGCGACCACGCCCGTGCTCTTTGGCAACCGCCTCATCCCGGGCGGGCTGGAAGGCTTCGTGTTTGTCGACACAAACGGCAACGCCGTGCAAGATCCCGGCGAACTGCCCTTTGCCGCCGCGACTGTCG
>JAPKMV010000942.1 GCA_026645635.1 Caldilineaceae bacterium | reverse complement strand
TCAACGAGACGGAGGTGCTTGCCATCTCGCGCGACATCACGAGCCGCCGCCGCGCCGAGACCCTGACCCTGACCCGCCTGCACCTGCTGGAGTTCGCTGCTACGCACAGCCTGGATGAATTGCTCCAGGAGGCGCTGGATTGTTTCGGCCAGTTGACGGCCAGCCCGGTGGGCTTCTTTCATTTTGTTGCGCCTGACCAGCGCACGCTGTCGCTCCATGCCTGGTCCACCCGCACGCTGCGCGAATTTTGCACGGCGGATGGGAAGTGGCTGCACTACGGCGTCGATCAGGCCGGCGTCTGGGCCGATGCCATGCGGACGCGACAACCCATCATCCACAACGATTTTGCCGCCGTGCCTAACCGCAAGGGGATGCCGGAGGGGCACGCCGAACTTGTCCGCGAACTGGTCGTGCCCATTCTGCGCCAGGATCGCGTGGTTGCCATCCTGGGCATCGGCAACAAACCCACGGCCTATGGCGACGACGATGTGGCGCTCGTCGTCGAGCTGGCGGATCTGGCCTGGGAGATTGCTGAACGCAAGCGGGTCGAGGAGAATTTTGTTGCCACCGAGCAGATGTATCGCAAGGCGATCACCGGCGCCGGCGGCGTCCCCTATCAGCGCGTCTACGGCGAGGAGATTTTCGCATTTCTGGGCGAGGGGTTCGAGGCGCTGACCGGTTTTGCCCCTGAGGAGATGGACGGCCCGCGCTTCAGCAGCCGGCTGCGCAAGATCGAGGCATTGGGCGAATTCAGCGAGCTGACGCACCCCGAACGGCAGCAGCTTGCCCGCCAGGGCATCCTCAAGGAATGGCGCGTCGATTTTCAGTTCGAGCGCAAAGATGGTGTGCTGATCTGGCTGGCAGACCATGCCGTGCCGGTGTACGATGGCGCCGGCACGGTCATGGGCACGTTGGGTATCTTGATGGACATCACCGAACGCAAACGCGCCGAGGAAGAACATGTGCGGCTGCAGATGCAGTTGGCGCAGGCGCAGCGGTTGGAAGCGGTGGGCCGGCTGGCGGGTGGCGTTGCCCACGATTTCAACAACATGCTGGCCGTGATTCTCATGCGCACGGAGATGGCCATGCGCCAGATCGAGCCGTCCAGCCCGCTGCTGCGCCACCTCCAGGAGATCGACAAGACCGCCAAACGCTCGGTCGAGTTGACGCGCCAGTTGCTGGGCTATGCGCGCAAGCAGACAATTGCACCCAGACCGATTGACCTGAATGCCACTGTGGAAAACACCCTGTCGATGCTGAAGCGGATGATCGGCGAGGAGATCACCCTGCGCTGGCAGCCCGCGCCTGACTTGTGGACCGTGCGGATGGATCCAACGCAGGTCGATCAGATTCTGGCCAACCTCTGCGCCAATGCGCGCGATGCCATCGACGGCGTCGGTCTTCTGATTATCAAGACGGAAAATGTGCTGCTGGATGAACTGTACGCCATCCGCCATCTGGCGCTGCAACCCGGCGCCTATGTGCGGCTGTCTGTTACCGACGATGGTTCGGGCATGAGCAAAGAGACGCTGCAAAATGTCTTCGAGCCATTTTTCACGACCAAAGAACAAGGCAAAGGCACCGGGCTGGGGCTGGCCACGGTGCACGGCATTGTGCAGCAGAACGGCGGCCACATCGAGGTTTACAGCGAGGTGGGCATCGGCACCACTTTTGCCATTTACCTGCCGCGCGTCAACGATGAATTGCCCGCGGTCGTGCCGTCCGCGCCGATGGAACCGGCGCGCGGCGCCGGCGAAACGCTGCTGCTCGTCGAAGACGAGGAACTGGTGTTGGAGATGGCCACGGAGGTCCTGGAGCAACTGGGCTATGTGGTGATCCCGGCCAACTCGCCCGCGGCCGCGCTGGCCGCCAGCGCAGCCTGTGCCGCCCCTATCGACCTGTTGATCACCGACGTCATCATGCCGGAGATGAGCGGCCGCGAATTGGCCGACCGCATCACGGCGCGCTATCCCCAGGTCAACTGCCTGTTCATGTCAGGCTACCCGGCGGACTTCATCGCCAACCGCGGGGTGCTCGACGCAGGCATCAATTTCTTGCAGAAGCCGTTTTCGCTCGACACCCTGGCCGCCAGGGTGCGCCATGCGCTGGA
>JAPKMV010000941.1 GCA_026645635.1 Caldilineaceae bacterium | reverse complement strand
GTTCTCACAGCCGTCAGCGGTGACGCACACATTGTCTTCGATGCGCAGGCCAATGCCCCACTCGCGGACGTAGATGCCGGCGTCCACGGTAAAGACCATGCCCTCGGCCATCGGCTCCTCATAGCCGCCCACATCGTGCACATCCAGCCCGACGTGATGGGTCACGCCGTGCCAGACATAGGTGCCGATGTCGGCGAAATCGTCCAGCAGGCCGAGCGTCTTCAGGCCGGCAAACGACACTTCACGGCAGACCTGGTTGGGCATGGTGAAGGGCACGCCGGGGCGCACTTGCTCCATCACGGCGCGGTTGGCTGCGTAGGCCACGCGGTAGATGTCCGCCTGGCGCTGGCTGAAACGGCCGTTGGCAGGAAAGACGCGCGAGATGTCGGTGCAGTATTCGTCATACGGCGCGCCCACGTCGGTGAGAATCAGCTCACCCTCCGCCACGTGGCCCATGAGCGAGGAATAGTGCAGGTAGAAGATGCGTACCCCTGAGGCAATGATGGCGGGGAAGGCCGTGCGCCGCTGACCGTGGGCAGCCAACTCGGACTGAAATTCCGCTTCCAGCTCATACTCCATCTTGCCAGGTCGCGCCGATTTCATCAGGCGGGCGATGCCGGCGGCGGTGATGGCCATGCCCTGACGGATGGCCTCGATCTCGCCCGGCGTCTTGATCTTGCGCAAGCTGCACACCAGCGGGTAGCTGTTGCGGATGGCAACGTGCGGATGCCGCGCAGCAATACGCGCGGCGAACTGGCGCTCCAGGTCGTAAGCACGCTCGGGCAGCAGGGCGTCGAAGCAAAGCCACAGCGTTGCGGCGGGACGCGCTGCCAACAGTCCATCCACCGCCCGGTCGAGCGTATCGATGTCCTCGATTTGCGCGACGCCGCTCAGCCCGGCCAATTCATCCCAGGTGAACCGCCGGCCCGTCCACACCTCGCGCGCCGGATCGGGCCGGAGCGCAAACAGGCTGGCCGACAGCTCGCCGTGACGGCGCTGGAGCAACAGCGCAGTTCGCTCCTGCTGAACGCCGGTCAGATAGAGGAAGTTGCGGTTGGTGAAGAAGGGATAGTTCTCATCCGCGGTTTTGCGCACGCCTTCCCCGCTGAAGAAGAGCATCAGATCGCCCTCTTCCAGGTTTGCTGCCAGCTTGCGCCGGTTTTCTGTGTGGAATTCCTTATCCATAATCGCATCCTTATGTCACGCAAAGACGCAAGGTCGCAAAGGTTTTTGTTCTGCGTCTTGGCGTCTTGGCGTGAGATTCATTTTCATAGCCTTGTGTCACGCCAAGACGCAAAGTCGCAAAGAATTTCTTCTCCGGTGTCTTTGCGTCTTTGCGCCTTTGCGTGAGACTCTTTTTCATAGCCTTATGTCACGCCAAGACGCTAAGTCGCAAAGGATTTTTCTCCTGTGTCTTTGCGTCTTTGCGCCTTTGCGTGAGACTCTCTATCGCATCCGACTCAAACTACTCTTGTCCGGCAGGATTGGCGCACGACTAGCTCGCAGGGCAGGACCACCCGCTTTTCGGGCACCGGACGCCCGTCGATCAGCGACAGGATCATCTCGGCTGCCACCTGGCCGATCTGATGGGTTGGCTGGCGCACGACAGTGATCGGTGGGCAGGAGACCGCAGCCCAGGGATGCTCATCGAAGGCCACGATGCCCAGATCCTGCGGGCTGCGCACGGCTTGCGCATTCATTTCCAGCAGCGCGCCCAGCGTCAGCAGGTTGTTGTTGATAAAGACGGCCTCGGGGCGCTGCGGCAGGCTGAGGAGCGTGCGCATTGCTTCGCGCCCGCTTTCCACACTCAGTTGTGAGCGGATGATCCATTCTGGGGTGAGCGGCAAGCCGGCATCTTGCAGCGCCTGGCAATAGCCATCCAGCCGTTCGCGCATGGTGGAAAGGCGTTCCAGCCCCGCCAGAATCCCGATCTTGGTGTAGCCGCACTCAAGCAAGTGCCGGGCGCCGGCATACGCCCCGGCGAAGTTGTCCACGCTGACGTAATAGCCGTTGAAGTTCTCGAAGGCGCGATCCACAAATACAACAGGGGTGAGTTGGCTTTCGGCTTTGGAAAGCTCGACCCACGGCTGGCTGGTCGCCGCGGCGATGATGCCATC
>JAPKMV010000940.1 GCA_026645635.1 Caldilineaceae bacterium | reverse complement strand
CCGTGGCATCCTGAATGGATGACGGGCGTAGATGTGTTCGGCAGCACGGTAGGCATCGTGGGGCTAGGGCGCATTGGTGCAGCCGTGGCGCGGCGTCTGGCTGGTTTCGGCTGCCGGTTGCTCTACACCGGAACGGCGCCCAAGCCAGGGGTCGCCGACCCGCTGGGCGCACACTTTGTCGACTTTTCGACCCTGCTGGCAGAGAGCGATTTTGTCACGATCCACGCCCCGCTGCACGCGGCGACGCAGCATCTCTTCAATGCGGCAGCGTTCGCGCAGATGAAACGGAACGCCATCCTGATCAACACCAGCCGCGGCGGCGTGGTTGATCAGGCGGCGCTCTACACCGCGCTGACAACGGGACAGATCGCCGCAGCCGGGCTGGACGTGACGACGCCGGAGCCGTTGCCGCCGGATCACCCGCTGCTGCGCCTCCCCAACTGCGTGGTCTTGCCGCACATCGGCAGCGCGTCCGTGGCGACGCGCACACGGATGGCGCTGATGGCCGCCGACAATCTGGTGGCCGGGGTGCAGGGGCGCCCGCTGCCGAATCCGGTCGGGAGTTGACCGCAATGGGGCATGTGTAGGCCATGCATGGGTGCGCCAGCGCCAGCAAGTTGCGCTGTAGGTTTGTGCTTCACTTTCGCTCAGTGCATAATAGAGAGACGTTCCCTCAACACTCGATTCTACAAGCTAACATAAAAACGCAGGCAATTGCGATTGACCATGCCACATATCAGAAAAAGGAGCAGCGTCCATGAGCAGTGAGACCATCACGATCACCGACAACCGCACCGGGGCAACCTATGAACTGCCGGTGCAGTACAGCACGATCCGGGCCGGCGACCTCCGCAAGATCAAGGTCACGCCCGACGAATTCGGCATGATGACCTATGACCCAGGGTACGATAACACTGCGTCGTGCAAGAGCCGCATTACCTTCATCGACGGCGACAAGGGCATCCTGGAATACCGCGGGTATCCCATCGAGCAGTTGGCCGAGAAGAGTTCCTTTCTTGAGGTGGCCTATCTCCTGATCTACGGCGAGCTGCCCACCAAGGCACAACTGGCTACCTGGGAATTCGAGGTGATGCACCACACCTTCCTGCATGAGAACATGACCGATCTCTTCCGTGCTTTCCGCTACGACGCGCACCCGATGGGCATGTTGATCAGCGCGCTGGCGTTCATGTCCACGCTGCACAAGGAGGCCGGGCAGGTCGAAGATGCCGCGGTGCGCCAGAAGCAAGTTTTCCGCCTCCTAGGCAAATTGCCGACGGTGGCTGCCTTTGCCTACCGCACGCGCATCGGCCGCCCCTTCAACTATCCCCGCTCCGAGTTGGGCTATGCCGAGAACTTCCTCTACATGCTCGACTACATGCAGCAGAGCAACTATCAGGTCAATCCGGTGCTGGCCAAGGCGCTGGACGTGCTCTTCATCCTCCACGCCGACCACGAGCAGAATGCCTCCACCTCGGTGATGCGCTCCATCGGCTCGGCCCACGCCGACCCCTACAGCGCGATGGCCGGCGCCGCGGCTGCGCTCTTTGGTCCCCGCCACGGCGGCGCCAACGAAGCCGTGATCAAGATGTTGACGGAGATCGCGGACGCCAAGCAGGTGCCAACCTATGTGGAACGGGTCAAGAAGGGCGAGTTCCGGCTGATGGGCTTTGGCCACCGCGTCTACAAGAACTATGACCCCCGCGCCAAGATCATCAAGAAGATCGCCTACGACGTCTTCGGCGTCACCGGCACCAACCCGCTGATCGACGTGGCGGTGGCGCTGGAGGAAGTCGCGCTCAACGACGAATACTTCATCGCCCGCAAGCTCTACCCGAACGTGGATTTCTACAGCGGCATCATCTACCAGGCGATGCGCTTTCCGCCCGACATGTTCACCGTGCTCTTCACGCTGGGGCGCGCGCCCGGCTGGCTGGCGCAGTGGCTGGAGATGATCACCGACCCGGAGCAGAAGATCGCCCGCCCGCGGCAGGTCTACCTGGGGCATGATACGCGGGATTATGTGCCGATGGAGATGAGAGGGTGATGAAGTGAGAGGGTGAGGGGGTGATCCTTCACCCTCTCACCCCCTCACCCTCTCAGTTAATATCCCCGTG
>JAPKMV010000093.1 GCA_026645635.1 Caldilineaceae bacterium | reverse complement strand
GATCGATTATACCCTACAAGGTGAGGGGGTGAGGGGGTGAGGGGGTGCATCTTTCTCACCCTCTCACCCCCTCTGGCAGCGCAGAGCAACAATGACCTGGCCTACATCCGCGCCACCGTGATCGGCTGGCGGTTGATGCGGAATTTCTCCGCCTTGGCCAACACCTGGGCGACAAAGTGCTCGGGTACATCGACCACGGTGTGGTTCTCCTGGATGCGAATCTTGCCGATGGTGTTGCCCGGAATGTCGGCATGGTAGGCGATGGTGCTCACCACGTCGTTGGGGCGGATGCCGTGGCTCTTGCCCTTGCTCAACGTCAGGCTGACCATGCCCGGCTCGGCCACGCCCACTGGCCGCCGCGCTCGCGGCTCATGGGGTCTCTGCGGCCCGCTGCGACCGGCGTAGCCCTCGCGCGTGGGGCGCACATCGCGCTGCGGCCGGCGCTCTACCACCTCCGTCACCGGCAGGATCGGGCGCTGCACCTCGTCGCCGCGCAGCAGGCGCAGCACAGCCGCAGCGATCTCCAGCGGGTCGTGGCCCGCCTCGACCAGTGTTGCCACCAGCGCGCGTTCCTGGCCCAGCCGTCCGTGCTGCAAGCTCTCGCTGACCCGGTTGACCAGATGCCACTGGCGGTGCGTCTCGATGGCTTCCACCGTCGGCAGCATGGCGCCGGGGATGCGCGTCTTGACAAAACCTTCGATGCGCCCAAGCCGCCACTTTTCGCGCGGGGCCACCAGCGAGATGGCGACGCCGGTCTTGCCGGCGCGGCCCGTGCGACCGATGCGGTGGACGTAGACCTCCGGGTCTTCGGGGAGGTCGAAATTGAAGACGTGGGAAATGTGGTCGATGTCGAGGCCGCGAGCCGCCACGTCGGTGGCCACCAGCACCTTGATCAGACCGCGGCGGAAGCGGTTCATCACCCGCTCGCGTTCGTCCTGTTCCAGTTCACCGCTGAGCGCTTCCGCGGGGAAACCCCGGTTGGAGAGTTCGGCGGACAGTTCGCCCGCGCCGGCGCGGGTGCGCACGAAGATCAGTGCACTGGTGATCGGCTCCACTTCGAAGAGCCGGGTGAGCGCGGCCAGTTTCTCGGTCTCGTAGACGACATAGTGGCGCTGTTCGATGGCAGCCACCGTGACCTGTTCGCGCTGCACGGAGACCGACTGCGGGTCGCGCATGTAGCGGTCAGCCAGCCGGCGAATCTCGTCCGACACGGTGGCCGAGAAGAGGGCCGTCTGGCGCACCGCCGGCGTCGCCGCCAGGATCGCCTCGATGTCTTCGATGAAGCCCATGCTGAGCATCTCGTCGGCCTCGTCGAGCACGACGGTGCGCACGTGGCTCAAGTCGATGGCTTCCTTCTGGATCAGGTCGAGGAGGCGGCCAGGCGTGCCGACGACCACATCGACGCCCTTCTGCAGCCGGCTGATCTGGCGGCCATAGGGTTCGCCGCCGTAGACGGGCAGCACGCGCACATAGCGCTGACCGCCCAGCTCGTGCATGGCCTTGGCGACCTGGATCGCCAGTTCGCGCGTGGGCACGAGCACCAGGCTCTGCACGACGCCCTGGCCCGCCTCCAGCGCATTGAGCATCGGCAGCGCAAACGCGGCAGTCTTGCCGGTGCCAGTCTGCGCCTGACCGATCACGTCATGGCCGGCCATCATGACTGGAATGAGAGCGGACTGGATCGGGGTGGGTGTGGTGAAGCCAAGCGCTTCGACGGCCTGCACCAACTGCGGGTGCAAGTTCAATTGGGTAAACACGGTATTGTCATCCTTTGTAACCAATACTGTCTTGATGACTCCGCCGTGCCGCAGCGCCCTTGCGGGCCTGCCCCCATTGTCGCCGCTCGCTCTCACCTTGCGGTCGAAAGCATCGTGGCAAGAAAAGCGCCCGACCAACTGAGTCGGGCAACCCTTTGGAATGATCAAAACAAATTCAATTTGCGTCCGTCGCCCAAGTGCGAAGCGGACGACATAGAATATCACACCGGCGGCTATCGCCAAAGTTGACGATGGGCCGTTTTCATTTCACTTCATGCGCGCCTGCTGGCTGCTTACACTCTCTTTACACATTTGGTAACGCTTTTCACGGACTTATTATTTTTCTTCGCTATGCTATGCGCCATTGCCACGGACGGCATTCTGTCTGTGTTGTGGCAGGCATCCAAATTGCATATCATGATTAGAGGAGAAACCATGCGCGTACGCACGCAACTTACAACCCGACAGCTCATTACCCTGTTTGTCATGGCCGCTGCCTTGTTTGTCCTGGCGGCCTGCGGCGGTGAAGCCACCCCCGCACCGATGGCGACTGTGCCGCCGGCCACCGCAGCGCCTGCCGCTGAGGCGCCCGCGACCGAGGCGCCGGCTGCCGCAGCGCCCGCTACTGAAGCCGCACCGGCCGAACAGAGCGCCGAAGCTGCGCCGGCTCCCGCCAGCCCGATCACCTTCCAGATCACGCCGGGATCAGCCGAAGCGCGCTTCCTCATCGACGAGGTGCTGATGGGCCAGGACAAGACCGTGGTCGGCGTCACCCAGCAGGTGAGCGGCGATCTCACGGTGGACCCGGCCAACCCTGCTGCGGCGCAGATCGGCGAAATTCGCATCGACGCACGCGATTTGACCACCGACGATGATCGGCGCACCAATCAACTGCGCCGCAACATCTTGCGCTCTGGACAGGATCAGTACCAGTACATCACCTTCCGCCCGACGAGCATCAGCAACATGCCTGCCACCGTGGCCGTAGGTGAGACTTTTACCTTCCAGGTGACGGGTGACCTGACGATCATCGACACCACGCTGCCGGTCACCTTCGACATGACGGTGACGCCGGTTTCCGAGAGCACCTTGCAAGGCAGCGGCGCGGCCACCGTGCGCTACGCCGACTTCGGCATCAGCATTCCCAGCGTGCCCTTCGTGGCTGGCGTCCAGGACGACGTGCGGTTGGAGATCGACTTCACGGCGCAGGCCGGTTCAAGTGGTTCGTAATGGGTAAGTTTCCGTAAGTGTCGGCCCTGTTTGTAAAGTCACCCCAATTTGACGCAGAGGCGCGGAGATGCAGAGAAACGCAGAGAAGATCGAGAGCGCGCGCAGCAGTAGCCAGCTTTGCAACTCCTCTGCGAACCTCTGCGCCGCTGCGTCTCTGCGTCAACTTTTTCCCTTTTCAAATAGTCTCTCAGTGATCTGCGTGCTGGAGCGCAGCCTGCAGCAGTTGTCGCTCGCTCTGATCGAGTTGGCAGAGCAGGTAGGCGCGGATCATCGGATTGGCAAAACGATAGGCGGCCGGCAGCGGCGCATCCTCGCCGGCCACTTCAGCGACGAGATGGTGACGATGATGCAGTTCCACCGCCACGCATTCCAGTGTGCGCCGCTCACTCCAGCCCTGCACAGCCGCAAGTTGTCGCACCGTAAAGACCTCGCCGGCGACGCTGGCGAGGGTCAACAGTCGGGCTGCATCTGCACTCAGGCGGTCGAGCCAGCGCTGGATGGCTGCCGCCACCTTCAGGGGCGTTGCACTCACAACCGGCGCTGCGGCGCCCGTCCCCCCACTTTCTTCGGTGCGATGGAGCCAGCCCTGCTCGCGCCACAATCGCAGCAACTCAAGCGTGAAGAGCGGCTGACCAGCAGTTTGGGCAAAGAGCGCGTCACGCAGCGCCGGGGCAGGCTGACACGCCTCTCTGACCAGAAGTTCGTCGAGCCATGCTCGCGCTGCGGTTGGCGTCACAGCATCCAGGTCCACCTGCACGGCGCCGAAATCCCGGGTGAACTCGTGGGTGAGGGCCAGCAACGGGTGATGAACGAGCGCGTCGCTGCGCTGGCCGCCGGCGCTATCGTCCGGTGCAATTTCACTGGGCCGATAGGCGCCAACCACCAGAATTGACTGAGCGCCGATGCGCTTGCCCAGGTGGAACAGCAGATCGAACGACGCAGCGTCGGCCCATTGCAGGTTATCCAGAAGCAAGAGGAGCGGGTGCTGCACTGCAAGCGCGTGCAGCACTGCGCTGACTTCAGTCGCGACGAACAGATGGGCATCCGGTTCCGGCGCCCGCGCAAAGTGTGCTGTCACCAGGGTGTGCAGGCGTTCGTAATCGGCCATGTTCTCCCGCGCGACTGCGGCGGCGCGCTCCAACAGCGGCGCGCCGGCCAACAGATTGTCCACCAGGTGCGGCCCCACGGTGACCAGCGCATGGATGACCTGCGGCAGCAGGGTGTGCAGCCGCGCAACCTGCTCACCGGCCGGCATGTTCTCCGCCCACTCGCATTCAATATCGCCGGTCAACATGGCGAAGATGTCACGGAAGGGGAGAAATGGCGCGTCGGCGCCATAGCGGATCGTGCCGCAGCCGCCGGCTACGACCAGATCCGCGCGCTGAGCCAGCGCCTGGTGGGCAAACTGGCCGAGGAGCGCAGTCTTGCCGCTGCCGGCCTCACCCGTCACCCAGACCACGCGCCCGCTGCCCTGGCAGGCGGCAGCCAGATGCCCATGCAACTGGGTCAGTTCCCGCTCACGCCCCCAGAAGTGCGGTGGGGCAGGCGCGGCCGCTCTGTGCTGCGCATTCGCAACGTCCGTGGGCGCGACTGCCTGGGCAAGCTGCCGGTAGAGCGCGAGCGTCTCTGGCGCCGGAGCGACGCCCAGGTCCCGCGCCAGGACCTCCTGGCATTGATGGAATTGGTGTAGTGCCGCAGTACGTTGACCGGTGTGGGCATACACCCAGATCAGGCGGCGGTGGCTCTCCTCGTGCAGGGGGTCGATGGCAAGGCGCCGCCGCAGCGGAGCAATGGCGTGTTGCAGGTTGCGGCCTGCGATTGCCATCTGCGCCAACTGGTCCAGCACAGCCAGCAACTCGGAGCGCAGTGACTCCTGCTGGAAGAAGAGCCAGTCTTCGAACTCAGGGCTATCCCGCAGGGCATAGCCGGCGAATAGGTCGTCCACATAGAGGGCGTGGGCGGCGCGCAGGTGGTCGAGACAGGTTGGGCAGTAGTCTTCCGCAGCGTGGCCATGCCCGTTCACCGCCGCCAGAAGTTCCTCGAATGCCCAGACATCCACCCAGAGGTGCGCTGCGGACTGCAGCTCCACCACCCCATGGCCCCCCAGCAGGAGGTCGGGCACGATGCTGTGGAGCCGCGCCAGTTCGCGCCGCAGATCGGCGCGCGCCCGCTCCTGGCCGTAGGTGGGCCACAGGAGCGTCGCCAGCGTGTCACGTTCCTGGGGTTGACGGGTGAGGATCAAATAGGCGAGCAGCCCCCACTGCTTGCGCCGCGGAATGATCACCGGCCGACCATACTGCGTGAGATGAGGCGAACCAAACAGGTACACCTGGCAGGCATCCACTTTGCGCCTCCTGCCGCCAGCACGCCCGACCCAGGCGGCCAGCGTTCACTTGCCTACCTCGATTATAGACCTGCCAGTCTGGTGATTCAAGATGGTGATTGATCTCAGATCTGCTGCGCGTTTGCTGCACGGATGGCAAGCTCCATTGTCGAGTATTCTCAAACGCCGGTGCAGCCATGCCAGCCGCGCGGGGCCATCCGTTTCGCCAAGACAGGCGTCTCGGCGTTATGATCCCCGGCAATCGAGGCGATGAACTTGTCAATGGTCAACGGTCAATGGTTAATCGTCAATTGTCAATGAAACTGCGCTGACTGGGTGATCCGTGGCCCCAATACTGTATGGTCTGACGTTCCCGGATTCTGGCAGAATCCGGGAACGTTGGAATGATGCGATCACGCTTGACAGTGCACGGGCAGCCCCGTTGAGCATTAACAATTGACAATTGACAATTGAGCATTGACAATTGACCATCAACGCCCACAACACAGGAGCATCCAATGTCAAACAACCTTTCCCACAAACGCGTCCGCATCGTCGGCGCGCCGATGGACCTGGGGCAGCAGCGTCGCGGGGTGGACATGGGGCCGAGCGCCGTGCGCTATGCCGGGCTGTATGACCGGCTGCTGCGCATCGGGCTGGAGGTGCACGACGCAGGCAACGTGGCGGTGGCTGGGCGTGACGAGGACCTGGTGCGCTCGGAGCGCTGGGTCGAGGCCGGCAGCGGTGGGCTGCGTCACCTGACCGCGGTGGTGCAGGCGTGCACTGCAATCTACGACGTAGCCGCGTCCTGCGGCCCAGAGGAGTTCCCCATCTTTCTCGGCGGCGACCACAGCATGTCCATCGGCACCATCGGCGGCATGAGCGCCCACGGCCCCCTGGGCGTGATCTGGGTGGACGCGCACGGCGACTTCAACACGCCGGATACGACGCCCTCGGGCAACATCCACGGCATGCCGATGGCGGTGCTCACCGGCGCGGGCCACCCCGACCTGGTCAACCTGGGGCGGGCCGGCGCCAAGCTGCGCCCGCAGGAGATTGTGATGATCGGCATCCGCGACCTGGACGGGGAAGAGCGCGCCAGCCTGGCGCACAGCGGCATCATCGTCTACACCATGCGCGACGTGGACGAACTGGGCATGGCCACGGTGGCGCGACGTGCGCTGGCGCGGCTCAACCGGCTGCCGCGCCAGCATGTGAGCTTCGACATGGATTCGCTCGAACCGGGCGTGGCGCCGGGCGTCGGCACGCCGGTCACCGGCGGGCTGACCTTCCGCGAGGCCCACCTGCTCATGGAGATCCTGGCCGAATCGGGCAAGGTCTGCTCGGCGGACGTGGTGGAGGTGAACCCGATCCTCGACGCGGGCAACCGCACGGCGGAGGTGGCGGTGGAACTGCTGGCGTCGCTGCTGGGACAGCAGATCCTCTGACGCTCACGCTCATCCGGGCGCAGGGGGTGGGAGGGGAAACGCAGCGTCCAGCTCCAGCCGAAATACACGAAAGACGCCGGCCAGGCCAGCCGGCGTGTAGTGGGCGTTGAGGCCGCTGGGATTGGGCAGCACCCACACAGGCCGCCCGCCCAGCAGTTCCGGTTGACGACCCAGCGCCGCGCGCGGACGCGCATACGCGGCGCGGTAGGCGGTGATGCCCAACACCGCGACGCTCTGCGGCTGAAACGTCTGCACCAGGTCGCTGACGCGCTGGCCGCCCGCCACCAACTCCGCGGTGGTCAGTTCATCGGCCCGGGCGGTGGCGCGGGCGACGAAGTTGGTGACGCCGCAGCGGTGGCGCAGCAGTTCCATCTGTTCGGCAGGGGCAAGCTGGCGTGGTGTAAAGCCGGCGGCATGGAGCGTCGGCCAAAAGCGGTTGCCGGGGCGCGCAAAGTGATAGCCCGACCAGCCTGAATAAAGACCGGGGTTGATGCCCACAAAGAGCACGCGCAGCCCCGGCGCGATGACATCTGCGATCGTCCGCCCGTTCGCCGCCGCCAGCTCTGCCTGTGTCGGTTTCATCGCTTATCTCCCTTTCCCCCACGCGTCTCGCACGCGCGGCAGAACGCCCTTTCCCAACAAGTGCAGCCCGCGCGCCGGTGTGAGGCCGTGAGGCGTGCCAAACTCAACCCGCGCCGCACCGGCGGCAAAGAGCTGCGCCGCCTGATCCGCCACTGCGCCAGGATCGCCGGCAAAGGCAAAGCGGCGCAGCAGGTCGTCGGAGACCAGCGCGGCCGCGGCAGTGTAGTCGTACTGCGCCGCAGCCGCACGCAGCCGCGCCAGCAGTTCCGGCTCGACCGTCACCGTCGGGTCGAGGCCGGCGACGACGGGCAGGTAGAGCGCCACCTCGCGCCGCGCCAGGGCGCGTGCCGCCGCGCCATCTTCGTCGACCACGCAGACCGCGCCGACCACGATGCCGATGTCAGCGCCGGTGCGCCCAACCCGGCGCGCGGCGGCGTCAATCATGCGGCGGAAATGGGGAATCACATCCGGGTTGGCGCTGCCGCCGATTTTGACCTCCGCCACCTGGTCGATGCACGCGCGGATCGCCTGTTCGCCCCAGGAGCCGAGCAGAAAAGGAATGTCGCTGCGCGAGATGGGCCAGCGCAGTGCGTCGCCGCCGGCCAGCGGGAAGAAGTCACCGGCCAGCGGCGCCGGGTCGCGCCGGAGCAGATGGCGCACGCAGCGCAGCGCCTCGGCGAGCGCGGCCACCGGCTGGCGCGGCTGCACGCCGACAAAGTCCAGCCAGGCGCCGCGTGCCATGCCCAGGTAGGCGCGGCCGCCGGACAACTCGTCGATCAGCGCAATGTTGCCGGCGATGTTGATGGGATGGCAGGTGAACGGGTTGACGGCGGCCACGCCGAGCCGAATGCGCGTGGTGGCGCGCGCCATCTCCAGCAGCGGCAGCCACGCCGGTTGATAGAGCATGTCGTTGTAAACTGTCACCGCGTCGAAGCCGTCGGCCTCCACCTGCGCAGCCAGCGCACTGTAGGCGGTCAGCGGTTTGTCGGTCTGAAAAGCAATGGAGAGTTCCATATTTCGTGCAAAGCCGCCAAAATTCGTACAATGGGCGCCTTGAATGCCCGGCGCTTGTTGCCAATAACGGGAAAGGCTTGTGTCACGCAAAGACGCCAAGTCGCAAAGATTCTGCTCCGGGCGTCTTTGCGTCTACCAAGAAAGTAGAAACTTCCGTTGCGAGGTGATAACTGCTCGCAGCGAAAATTGCAGCTTTCTGTCCGGCTAGATGGCGGCGAGCCGCCTGTTTCACTTTGCGTGAGGCCTCTTACCGCCGATAGAGTCCATTGTCAAGGGTAGCTGCGTCGCCGTCAAATGCCAGGCCGCAGGAAAGGAGCACCATGCCAGAACCAACGCCATCTCACCCAGCCGACGAGTTTCCGCTCTACGATCTGACCGTCGTCGTCGAGGCCATCGAAGGCCACTGCACCTGCGCCATGCAGGTTGGCGACTGTTTCCACCTGCGCGGCGGCAAGCTGTCCCTGCCGGCGGGGCAAGATTTCTGCGTCTACGCACTGCAGGCGACGCTGCCGCTGCTGCCCGCCAAACAGCGGCGCAACCATCCCGCCGACTGGATGGAAACGGACGCCCGCGTCACCTGCCCCGACCCGGCCTGCCGCCTGATCATGCGCATCGACCGGGTGGGGCTGCGCACACTCAAACACGACGAGGTCAGCCCGCTGCCCTGGGCGGAGGTCGCCGGCGCCCCGCCCGCTTAAGAGCCTGTTTGGAAAGTCACCTCACTTTGACGCAAAGGCGCAGAGATGCAGAGAAAATCGAGAGAAAGCACAGCCGTAGCCAGCTCTGCAACTCCTCTGCGAACCTCTGCGCCTCCGCGCCTCTGCGTCAAAAGGATCTCCACAAACAGTAGACTTTATCGGCGATAAGGAATCTCACGCAAAGGCGCAAAGACGCCAGGAGAAAAACGCTTTGCGACTTTGCGTCTTTGCGTGCCAAAAAGCTATTACCGATAAAGT
>JAPKMV010000939.1 GCA_026645635.1 Caldilineaceae bacterium | reverse complement strand
AAGTCCATCGCCAATGACTGGATCGTGCTGAGCGCATTCTGGACGTGGGCCGCTGCAGAACTGAAGATTCCGCACATCATCCGGGGTAAGGTGCGGCGGCCGCAGTTCAAGCGCCCGGCCATCATCGCCTACACCAAAACCGAAGTGGGCGCCATGCTCAACGCGGCTACGCACAACAGCGCCTGGACCAATCGCAACGGCAAGGTGATCCAGGAGCGGCGCAGCACAGCCGGACGGGATCGGGCGATCCTGCTCGTGCTTATCGACACGGGCATCCGTGCCAGCGAACTCTGCGCCCTCACCGTCGAAGACCATGACCAGCGCCAGGGCCGGCTGCGCATCCGCCACGGCAAGGGGAACAAAGAGCGCTACGTCTACTGCGGCGACACCTGCCGCAAAGCGATCTGGCGCTACCTGGCGGAGCGGAAGAATCCGCCGGGCGATGCGCCGCTCTTTGCCACCTGGAACGATCGCCACCTGGATCGCAACTCGCTGCGCGATATGGTGAGCGGCTGCGCCAGGCGGGCCGGCGTCACCGGCGCCACCGTCCACCGCTTCCGCCACACCTTTGCCATCACCTACCTGCGCAACGGCGGCAATGTGCTCGAGCTGGCGCGGCTGATGGGCCATGCCAGCATCGACACGCTGCAGATCTACGTCGATCTGGCGCAGGCCGACTTGCTCGAAGCCCAGCGCAAAGCATCGCCCGCCGACAACTGGCGCCTGTGATCACCCCGCCGGCGGCGATTCCAATTCCACCGCCCACGTGCAGCCCGTCACTCGGTAGAAGCGGCCCAATGCCAACCAATCCACCGTTGTCAGGTCGAGCACGTTGGCCACACCGGCCAGCGCCGCGTCTGACAGCGACACATCGTCGCCGACGTTCAGCGGGTCGCTCAAAATGCCGCTGCCGTCGTACACCAGCCAACGGAACTTACGGCGAAACATCCAGGCCGAACCGCTGCCGGTCCACTGCTGCGCCGGATAGGTGATCGCCACGCCGCTGATACTGCCGCCGTCTAACGCGTCCAGCGCGGCGTCCAGTCCGTTCATTTGCGCCGCCGTGGGTTTGGTCAGCGGCTCAAATAGTTCCAGGCTCATAGTTCTTCTTCCGCTTCCACCAAATACTTAATCTGCAAATTCAAGCCGTTGCTGTTCTGTTCGCCCCACCTGGCGCGTATTGTGTAAAGCGCGCCGGGTGTCAACGCCAGACCGGAAATATCCAGGTTGGCGGTCAGATCGCCACCCGCCCCACCCGAATCGGCGATTTCCGTGCCGTTGATATAGATACGCAGCGTTGTGTCGTCGTTGTCTTCATGCCAGCGCAAATGCAGCCAATCAAAGCGATGCACCATCTGCCAGTAGGCGTCTTGGTTGGTCGATGTCAGTTCCACCTCCGCAAAGCCCAGGTTCACGCCGATCCGCTGATCCTCCAGCGCGTTGACCCGCGCTACCAGGCTGTTCAACTGGCTGGCGCTCAGAATATCCCCATCGGCAAAAGCCATCGTTCACCCCCATCAATAGAACAGCGGCGCCGTGCCCGTGCCGCTGGCGCCGAGTTTGTTCGTGCCCAACACAAAGAAATCCGTCAGGACTTTGAAAAAGCGGCTTGTGTCGAAGATTTCCACGTTCTGCCGAAATCCGTTTTTGTCCAGCGTCCAGTTGGATGACATGACAAGCCCCTCGAAGTCCGTGTCCTCGCCCATCACGCCCGGATAGCGCACCGTGCAGCGCCGCCCCACATGCACCGCCGGGTCGTCCAGGTTGGCGATGCTGGCGACCAGTTGCGGACGTTGGCACCGGTCGAAAACATAGCGCGCCACGGCCGCGGCGTGCGCATCCGTTTGTATCCAGTCGTTAGAAATGCGTTTTGATCGTGGCGCGCGATCCACCCAGAACGTGTCCAGGAGCGAGGCCGCCTCTGCCGCCTCCTGACCGTCGCCTGCCGGCAACGTCGCCCCAGTCAGTGTCGCGGCAATGTACGCCGTGCGCGTGGTGCTGTTCGTAAACTCCAGTTTGACGCGCTGTGCGTAATCCGTGCGGGCGTGGGTGATGTCCGCTGACAGGTCACTGCCGCCCGCGCTTATTGCCGTCCATTCCAGCAAAGGGAGCACCGAT
>JAPKMV010000938.1 GCA_026645635.1 Caldilineaceae bacterium | reverse complement strand
AGTTGGGGTTCGTCTCGCCGGGGTGGCCGGGGACTTCCTCTTCGGGCCAGTGGGGCGGCGCATGGATGACGGCGTTCACCTGCGCCTGTTTCTTCACGCGGCACGCCCCGGTGTAGGCGCCATAGCGGGCGTTGCCGTCCTTGTCGCCCAGCGCCACCCAGAAGCGGTCGATGACGTCGGGTTCGGGGCTGAAGACCGCCGAAGAACGCCTGCTGACACTGCTTTCCGCGTCGAAGGAGTAGATTTCGCCGTCGTCCGAGCTGTGCTTCTTGCGCAGCAGGACAATCTCGTCCTTGCCGTCACCGTCCAGTTCGCCCGCATCGATGCGCACGTCGGCCTCCGGCTGTTGCTCATTCTCGAAGAGATCGAGCGAAGTGCCGCCACTCTTCCAATAGTGCAGATAGCGCAGACAGTCGCGGTAGCCCTGCGTGTCCTTGCACTGCATACTTTGCCATTCGGGCGAGGTCATAGGCACATAGTCGTAGGTCGCCAGGTAGGTCTCCCAGATGCGGTCGCCGTGTTCGGAGTTGTCGAGCAGGCTGCCGATGCCCAGGGCGATCTCGTCGATGCCGTCGCCGTCGAAGTCGCCCGTGGCGAGGGAAACGGAGAGCGCCGCCATGAAGTAGTGGCCGTATTTCTGCCACAGGTTTTCGGTAAGAAAGACCCGGGTGTCGATGCTAAACTTGTCGTCGAGCGGGTCGGTGTTGCCCCTGGTGTCCTGGCCGGTGTATTTGAGGACAAGGAGCTGCGACTGGCCTTTGGCAGGGTCGCCGAGGCGGAAGCCGACGATGGCCTCGTCGCGCTTGTCGCCGTCGATGTCGCCGGTGGTCACGTCGATGGGATAGCGGTTGCCCCACAGGGATTCGGACTTGGCGACGTCGCCGCGACCTTCGGCAGTCATGCCGCCGCTCAGCCAGAGGGGCGTGAGCGTGGCGCCGTCGCGGCGGAGCACCATCGCCTGCAGGTCAGAAGCGCTGTCCTTGAAGACGACGACGATCTCGTTGTCATACCCGTCGCCATTCAGATCACCGGTGGCGACAGCCACGTGATTGACGTCGCCGCGATTGTTGGTGGAGTCGGTCCACTCGCCGTAGAGTGCGTTCGCATTCTGCGCGATGCCGCCGCTGCTGCTGCCGTTCAACACGCCGACGTGGATGTCTTTGTTGTCGTCACGGAAGGCGATCACGACCTCGTCGTCGTTGTTGGCGCGGTCCAGGTTGCCGGCGGCGATGTCCAGGTAGGCAATGTTGTCGCCCGACCAGACGGCGCCGTCGTCGTACCACTCGGTGGAAGTCTTGTCCGTGATGGCGCCGACGCGCTTGTTCTTGTCCTTGAAGGTGGAGATGTACTCGTACTGGTAGTCGCCGTTCAGGTCGCCCCAGGTGATCGCCATCCACGAATTGCTCTGGAGCGCAGAGATCGAGGAGCGGTAGGAGCCGCCCTTGTAGACCAGATTGCTGCCGCTGCTGTCCCAGTAGACGTCGTTCAACGCCGGGTGGTTGTTGGTGTGGTAGACGAGGGCGACTTCATCCTCGCCAATGAGCATGGCCTTCTGGCCGGGGATGGGGTCGCTGCAGTCGATGGTCGCCGCGCCGCCTGGGGTGTCCGCCGGAGCGACCGCCTGTTCCGGCGGGGCCGACGCTGTCGCCGACGCCGTCGGCGCGCCAGCAGACGACGCAACTGTGGCGAAGATCAGCGCAACCAACAGCACAACTGCCAGCCGTCCACACCAAACCCAGGTTGACTTCCGCATACAATTCTCCTTTGCCTGTCTAGCCCAAACTCCCAATCTCCTAATCTCTAATCTCCTAATCGCTGAGACCAAGAGACTGGAGATGGGAGATTAATCAACTGCTGCCTTGTGCTGCCCGATGAGCGCGACGAGATCGTGGGTCGATACTGCGGTCAACTGCTGGCCTGACCAGACGTGCACCCGGTTGGTGGCGGCGTCTACGCTGACCAGGAGGAGGTCCGCGGCAAGGTCGGTGAGCAGCCGGAGCGGGGGCGCGGGCGTGGCCGCAGCGTCGACAATGACGACATTGGGATGCAGCAGGGAGAGTTTCTGCGCGTCCACCAGGGGATCGGCGAGGCAAAGCACGTCCAGCCCCGCATAGGTGGC
>JAPKMV010000937.1 GCA_026645635.1 Caldilineaceae bacterium | reverse complement strand
CGCCACGTCGCGCGGATACGCCAGGCCAGGGGCAGCGCAACTCTGAGCAGCCGCCGCAGCGCATCAAAGCTGATCCCGGTGTGGGCGGGTGCCATGCGCGGATCGTTTATCACTTCGGTAAATGCCGCAGCCACGCCGGGATCGATGGCAACAATCATGGTTGGCAGCATCTCGCGCCCGACCGCGCTGCGCAGCACCGGTGTGAAATTGACGAATAGCCGCTCTGCGGCGCTGTAAAAGATCGTCTGCTGTTCGATGCTCCTGTGATAACCCAGGGCGCGCCCCGCACCAGAGGCTGCCAGCTTGAGCAGATCTTGACCCAGCGGGGTGATCGGTTCGAAGATGCCCTGCACTGCCGAGAAAGCCATCAGCACCTGGAGCGGCTCCGGCGGCATCCCGTCCGGCAGGGGAAAAAGCGAGGTGATCGGTCGCGTCTGCACCAGGGCGAGTTGACCATCCGCCCAGACCCACTCGATGTCCTGCGGAGCGCCAAAGTGCGCTGCCACGCGCTGTCCCAGCGTCGCCAACTCCAGGATGACGGAGTCGGGGATCGCCTGGCGGGCGCTGGCGTCGCGCCGCTCCGTCGTCGTTCCCCCGCCCACCCGCCCGACGATGACCGTGGCTTTGGCGCCCAGGCTCTTGCGCAGGATGGCGCTGGCGGCCGGATCGACGACGTAGTGATCCGGCTCCACCTGGCCGCTCACCAGCGCCTCGCCCAGCCCCAGCGTGGCGTCGATCACCGTCTCACTGCGCCGCCCGGTGAGCGGGTTGGCGGTGAAGAGCACGCCCGACGCCTCCGCCTGCACCATGCGCTGCACCACCACGGCCAGCGCGACCTGATCCTGGGGCACGCCGTTCCGTGCGCGGTAGCCGATGGCGCGCGCGGTCCACAGGCTGCCCCAGCATTGGATCACCGCGGCGCAGAGGGCATCGACGCCGACGATGTTGAGGTAGGTGTCTTGCTGGCCGGCGAAGGAGAGGTCGGGCAGGTCTTCCGCGGTGGCCGAGGAGCGCACCGCCACCGGCGGCTCGCCCAGGCGGCGGTACGCGGCAGCCAGGGCCGCGTGCAGCGCCGGCGCCAGCGCACCGGCGGCGAACGCGGCGCGGATGTTCGCCGCTGCGGACTCCAGCGCCGTGGGGTCGTCGGCGACCAGCCCTGACAGCGCCGCGTCGATCACGCGGTCGAGCTGGTTGGCGGCCACGAAGTCGCGGTAGGCGCTGGTCGGCACGATGAAGCCGTCGGGTACGGGAAAGCCGGCGCGGGCCAGTCGCGCCAGATTGGCGCCCTTGCCGCCGACCGTGGCCAGCGTGGCGTCGGGCGCGTCCAACGGCAGCAGCGGGCTTGAAATCTTGTTTGAAGTCGTCACGGTGTTTTGCTCCTGGTTTGTAAGCACCATCATACATCGATCTGGGCGGAACGGCATTGAGGGGGAAGCGTGTAGCGCCTGCTTCACGTTGATGGCGCGAAAATAGCCTGGATCCGCCGGTCTGGATTTGTGATATGATCAATGCGCTGTATTGTCCATTGTAAGCCGATCCTGCAACGTATGGAGGTTCCTTGCTATGGCATCCACATCTCCACCTTCGTCCCATTCTCGCAAAAGTGGCAGCATCGCACTGTGGATCACGGCTGGCCTTGTGCTGCTGGCCCTCGTCGCCTATTTTGCCATCGGCGCCGTCGCGGCCAACGCTCTCACGCAGCCGCGCCGTGATTTCGCAACGGGTGTCACCCCGGCCCAGGTTGGCCTCGATTACACGACGGTCCGCTTTCCAGCCCGCGACGGCGCAGCCGAGATCGCTGGCTGGTACATTCCTGCCGGCGCCGGCGCGCCCACGGTGATCATGGTGCACGGTCGCGACGCCAGCCGCACGGCTGCGGTGGCCGGCAACTTCTTGGAGGAGGCAAAACTGCTCCACGACGCCGGTTTTGGCGTTTTGATGATCGACCTGCGCGGTCACGGCGAAAGCAGCGATGCCCGCTTCACCTTTGGCCTGCGCGAGCGCTACGACGTGCTCGGCGCCGTGGACTGGCTGTTGGCGCAGGGGGTGAAGCCGGGCCAGATCGGGGTGCTGGGGTTGTCATTGGGCGCGGCCGCAAGCATTGGCGCCGCGGCCACGGAA
>JAPKMV010000936.1 GCA_026645635.1 Caldilineaceae bacterium | reverse complement strand
AGACGGCGCTAAATGTCGCCGACGATCTCAAACGGCGCTTTGCGATGGGCGAACTGCATGACCACATCCTGCGCGCCAAGACGCTCTACATGCTCTTCTTCGAGGAGTCGACGCGCACGCGCAACTCCTTCGAGACGGGCATGACGCAGCTTGGCGGACATGCCATCTGGCTCACCCCCGCGGCGACGCAGATCGGGCACGGCGAGAACGCCAAGGACACAGGCATGGTGCTCGGCAGCTACGGCCACGGCATCGCCGTGCGCGACTGCCGCACCAACATCGGCCAGAAATACCAGTACGACATCGCCAAGCACGCCAACGTGCCGGTCTTCTCGATGCAGGACGACGTCGATCACCCCTGCCAGGCGATGGCCGACCTGATGACGATCCGCGAGCGCTTTGGCAACGACCTGCGCGGGCGGAAGTTCACGATTGCCTGGACGTATGCGCCCAAGTACGTGCGCCCGCTCTCCGTGCCGCAGTCGCTGGTCATGCTGATGACGCGCTTTGGCATGGATGTGACGCTGGCGCATCCCAAGGGCTTCGAGTTGATGCCGCACACGCTGGAAGCCGCCCGCGCCCACGCCGAGGAAAGCGGCACGAAGTTCGAGATCGTCGATGACATGGACGCCGCCTTCGAGAACGCCGACATCTGCTACGCCAAGAGTTGGGGCCCGATCATGGTCACCGAGGAGCCGGAGCCCGTGCAGAAGATGGTCGATGAACACAAGGATTGGATCTGCGACGAGCGGCGCATGGCGCTGGCCAAGAAGACGGCGATCTACATGCACTGCATGCCCATCGACCGCGGCTATGAGGCGACAGACGGCGTCATCGACGGGCCACAGTCCGTGATCTACCAGGAGGCGGAGAATCGCCTGCACATCCAGAAGGCGTTGATGGCGCTGACGATGGGCGGACGAATATAATTCAAACCCATCCGCAGATGGCGCAGAAGGATGAAGTGGCATTATGGAAATCAAAGACGCAGTTGTTCTGATTACGGGCGGCGCGATCCGGCTGGGCAAAGCGCACGGGCTGCACCTGGCGCGCAAGGGCGCGCATATCGCCTTTACCTACCTGCCCGGTGAGCCGTGGGAAACGACAAAGGCGGAGATCGAGGCGCTGGGTGTGCGCTGCACGGCGACGGTGCTCGACGTGCGCGACCTCGCCGCCATGCGGCAGTGGGTGGCGGACACTGCCGCGGCGTTTGGGCGCATCGACGTGCTGATCAACAACGCATCACCCTGGCTGATGCGCCCCTTCCTGGAAGTGACCGAAGCCGAGTACGACCTCTGCAACGACGTGACGGTCAAGGCCGCCTTTTTCTGCACGCAGGCCGTGGCGCCGATCATGCTCCAGCAGGGGCGCGGGGTGATCATCAACGTGGCGGATCTGTCGGTCTACGAGGTCTGGCCGGGGCTGGGCCACCACGCCATCGCCAAGGCCGGCGTGGTGCAGTTGACCCGCTACGCCGCGCGCGAACTCAGCCCGGCGATCCGCGTCAACGCCGTGGCGCCGGGGCCGGTGCTCCTCCCACCCGACTTCACGTCCGAGCAGATCGAGGATGCGCGCCAGCACACGCTCGTCAAGCGCCTCGGCGCGCCCGAAGACGTCTCGCGCATGATCGCCCTGTTGATCGAGCACGACTATCTCACCGGCCATGTGTATTTTATTGATGGTGGGGAGTTGTTTACGCATTGAGAGAAGGGGCGAGTTGCGAGGGGCGAGGCAGAGTTATGCTGAGAGAAATCCGCGCAAATCCGCCGCATCCGCCTAATCCGCGGTCTATTGAAACCTTCAAGGAGTGAACTGATGGCTGTAATCGAAATGCTCCGTGCGCAGTGCGTTCCTGGCCGCCGGGACGAGTGGTTGGTGCGCGATGCGGAAATCTGGACGCCGGCGCTGGCCGCGCACGACGGCTACATTTCCAAAGAGGTGTGGCCAAGCATCGACCACCCGGACGAGGTGGTGATCATCGTGCGCTGGGAATCGCTGGCCCAGTGGAAGAGCTTCCCCGACGAACTCAACGTTGCCCTCGACGCCAAGATGCAGGATGTGCAGGTGGCGATCACCAGCGAGGCGCTGGCTATCTATGGCGGGTGATCTGGCCGGCCAGGTGG
>JAPKMV010000935.1 GCA_026645635.1 Caldilineaceae bacterium | reverse complement strand
GAGATGCAGAGAACATCGAGAGAAAGCGCAGCAGTAGCCAGCTCTGCTACTCCTCTGCGAACCTCTGCGCCGCTGCGACTCTGCGTCAACCTTGCCCGTTTTCAAGCAGTCTCTAACCTAAACCAAAAGAAACCCGCGAGCATCCGCCCAATCCGCGTCATCCGCGTTCTATTTCAACTTGCTGAACGGCTACACCAAAAGAAATCCGCGAGAATCCGCCGCATCCGCCAAATCCGCGGTCTATCCTCCCCTATTCATCCAACCAAGCCACCGCGCGACAGAATGCCGCCTCGCCGCCCTTGAAGAGCCACGGGAAGGCACCCAGCGTCAACCGGCGGTTGTGCAGTTTAGGGTTGCCGATCTCGCCGCCCAGATTTTCCACGTGGACGCAGTCGTGGGGGAAGAGCGCGTTGTGGGTGAGCTGGTAGGCACTGGGCGGGAAGAGCACGTCGATCTGGTCGGCGCCGAACTTTTCCTCGCAGCGGGTGCGCACCTTCTGCCAGTGCTCCAGCCCACCCTTGCCCAAGAAGCGGCCGATGGGCAGGTTCATGGGGTGGTCGGTGGAGATCATGTCCACACCCCAGACGTGAATCTTCTTCTCCAGCAGCCAGTCGCAGATCGAGAAGTGGGGGCCGGGGTGGCGCTGGATGTAGCGCTCCTCGTCGCCTTCCGGGCTGAGGAAGCTGTACTTGTGCCAGCCGGTGTGGATGAAAAGGATGTCGCCCTCGCGCACTTCGACCCGCTCCTCGATCATCGCTGGGGTGAAGATGTCCAGGTCGTCGAGCGCGTCGCTCAGGTCGACGATCACGCCCGGTCCCCACAGCCATTGAATCGGCAGTTGGTCGATGGTCTTGCCGTTGGTGACGAAGTGACGCGGCGCGTCCAGGTGCGTGCCCATGTGGTTGGAGGTCTGGATGTACTGGGCGTTGACGCCATGCTCGGACTTGCGCTTGAAGTACTTCACCTCGAAGGGCGGGTAGAACGGCCAGAACGAGCAGTCCTGGTTTAGTGGCTGCGATAGGTCGTAGATGGTGTTGGTCATAATAGCTCCTTAGCTTCTTCTGTTCTGCCCAATCGGCGTGAGTGTTACACTGCGAAAATCAAACTCCGTCCATGCTGCCAGAAAGCCGTCCCACGAAACAGGCATTGGGCCATCGGCTAACCATGGATCGTGAATCCAGAAACGTTGCTGCGGCTCAATTTCGACAACCACAACGGCATGGGCGACATCTTTGTCCCAATGATCCAGAAACTGGGTGCGCACAAAGCAAATGATTGGGTGCCGCTGCTGAATGTCCTTCAGCGCATCAACCAGTGTCCGCGGTCGGTAGTCAACCTGCAAACCCAGCACATGCAAGCGCTGTACTGCAAAACTTGGCGTTCCAAACGGTTTTGCACCCAGCGCTGTAAAGATCTGGGCAAAGGAAAGATCGATGCCGCTGCCGCTCAACACCATTTGCACGCACGTTGTCAGACATGCGCCGTCATACGGTTGCTGGAGGTGGTGCAAACGGAGCATGTTGATTCAAGCGTTTTCGACGGTGTCAGGTGAATGTGATACTTGGTAGAGATGGGCACACGCTTGCTCGAATAACTGTTGTGCCGACGAATCGAAGTCAGTGTACCCATACTGTGTATCGACATCCACGCTCCCAACCTGCCCCACGCGGCCCTGGCCAGGCAGGGTCAGATTGACGGGTACGCGCCAGCAAAGGCGGCCACTTTCTGTTTCAACCAGCGCTGGTTCGTCAGCCAGCAGCAGGTTGCTCACCTGTTCGAGCATCAGTACATTGACTTTCTGGCGGGCCTCACGGGCGGTGACCTGAATCTCAGGGGATGCTTCGGAGACCCGGAGGCGTTGGTCGATCCACGCCACGAGGTCTTCGGCTGCCTCCTGACCTAGGGCAGCCACCACCCGATCCGGCAGTCTGGTTGCGTCCATTGCCACTGACTTATCCCTTCTTGTTTAACCGCGCGAGAATCCCCGCCAGCTTCTCGTTGCCGCCCGCGGGCGGGCGCCACTCCACCTGCACGACGCGCGTTCCCTGCGTCTCGAGGCTGGTGGCGAAGGACTCCAGCCCGACGTTGAGCGCGGCCAGCGGCGCGGCCAGGGCATTCGCCTGC
>JAPKMV010000934.1 GCA_026645635.1 Caldilineaceae bacterium | reverse complement strand
CTGTGTAATGGCGGATGCGGCGGATTCTCGCGGATTTCTTTTCTATCCGCGTAAATCCGCCTAATCCGTCAAATCCGCGGTCTATCCAACCCTGCAGCTTTGCGTTTCCGGCGATTGGCTTTACGATTTCTGACATGCATACGACCGTAACCGCACCGCCATCCCTGATCCTGGCCTCTGCCAGCCAGCGCCGCCAGCAGTTTCTGCGCGACCTGGGACTGACCTTCACCAGCTTGGCCACCGATATCGACGAGACGCCGCTGCCCGGCGAAGCGCCTGACGCGATGACGCTGCGCCTGGCCATCGCCAAAGCGCAGACCGCAGCCAGCCGCCTGCCAGCCAGCGATGGTGTCCAGTTGGTCATCGCCTCAGACACCACCGTGGCGCTGGATGGCGTCATCTACGGCAAGCCGGAAGACGCGGCCGACGCCGGCCGCATGTTGCGCGACCTGCGCGGGCGCAGCCACCAGGTCTACAGCGCGCTCTGCCTGCTGCGCCTGCCCGACGGCGAACAGCACACCCGCCTCCACCGCACCGACGTGGAGATGCGCGACTACAGCGACGCCGAGATCGCCGCTTACGTTGCGTCCGGCGACCCGCTGGACAAGGCCGGCGCCTACGGCATCCAGACTGCGCCTTTTCGCCCAGTGTGCGGGCTGCGCGGTTGTTTCGCCAGCGTGATGGGGCTGCCGCTGGGCGATCTGCGCGACCTGTTGGCCAGCTTCGGCGTGGCGGTCGCTCCTGCCGTTCCGCCCATCTGCCTGGGTTACGGGGCCAAGGAGTGCTGCGCCGATGGCTGATCGGTTCACCGATTACCACGAATACGAGGAGGCTGCGGAGAGCAGCTATCGGGAGCGCCGGGCGCGCAAGCCTGTGGCCAAGAAGGCTGGGGCGGATTTGGTGCACGGCATCGTGACGCGGGCGCGCGGCCATCACTATGATGTGCAGACGAGCGGCGCGGATGGCCAGCCGGCATCACTCCTGTGCGAAGTGCGCGGCCGCCTGCTGCAAGAGCGCGGCGTCGACACGCTGGTGGCCGTGGGGGATCGGGTTTGGGTGCGGGCGCTGACGGCCACGAAGGGGCAAATCGAACGCATCGAACCGCGGCACAGCCAGCTCAGCCGCCAGCAGCCGGGCGTGGACATGCCCGCCGAGGATGTGATTCTCGCCAACCCCGACCAGGCGTTGATTGTCTTCGCCGCAGCGCGCCCCGAGCCGCATCTGCGCATGCTCGATCGCTTCCTGGTCATCGCCGAAGCCAACGAACTGCCGGTGGTGATCTGCGTCAACAAGATCGAACTGGTGGGGCTGGCGGCGGTGCAGGCGCTCTTTGGCATCTATGAACGCATCGGCTATCGTGTGCTCTACACCAGTGCTGCGGAGCATGTGGGCATCGACGCACTGCGCGAACTGCTCACCGACCGCATCACCGTGGTGACGGGGCCAAGCGGCGTGGGCAAGAGCAGCCTGATCAACGCCGTGCATGCTGGGCTGCACCTGCGCACCGGCGACCTGCGCGACTTCCTCGACAAGGGCAAACACACCACCCGCGCCGCGCATCTGCTGCCGCTGCCATTCGGGCAGGACTCCTTCGTGGCGGACACGCCGGGCATCCGCGAACTGGGTCTGTACGACATCGACCCGGCCAATCTCCAGTTCTATTTCCGCGAACTGGCGCCCTATCTCCACGCCTGCCGCTATCCCGGCTGCACCCACGACCATGAGCCGGAGTGCGCAGTGCGCGCGGCGGTGGAACGGGGAGAGATTGCTGGGGCGCGCTTCGACAGCTACCTGCGCCTGCTGCACGGTGAAGAGTGATGGCGGCGCATTCTTTCTGCGTAACCACCTATCCGCAGATTGCGCAGATTGACGCAGATGAATTGTGTGTCATCTGCGAACATCTGCGCAATCTGCGGATGAAAATTGCCCAAGCCTTGCAGCAAAATGCCGGGGACAACCGTCATTCAGGGTGCAGCAACACCGGCAAATAGGCGCGCCGGGCGTTGACGATGAAGCTGGCGGTGACGCTGCGGCTGTGCACAGCGTCGGTGAGCCAGGCGGTGTTGACGATGGCTGCCGGCGTGGCGCCTTCGGTCATGCTGATCACCGTGGTCTGAAATTGCACGG
>JAPKMV010000933.1 GCA_026645635.1 Caldilineaceae bacterium | reverse complement strand
AAGGAGGCGCAGACCTTGAAGCCGTAGAGGTCGGCTTCCGGCGCCACGCCGACGCCCTTGGCCGGGTATGGCCCATCCTCGTTGTCGCCGGCCGGGTAGCCGACGCCGCCGATGATGTCGGCGACGTGGGTGCCATGGCCTTCGTAGTCGATCGGGTTGGGGTCAGGCAGGATGCGAGCCTGGGCATTGGGCCATTCCTCACCCAGCCAGTCGAAACCGCCCTTGACGCGCGGCGCATTCGGGCCGAAGAGGGCCGGATTCGCCGGCTGCGCGTAGGCACAGTCCGGGTCGCTCCAGGCGTTCGGGTCACAGGCAGGGTTGTTGCCAAAGTAGGCTTCTTCCCAGCCTGCCACCGTGCCGGGGCCGCCGAAAGCCAGGTGGGTGAAGTCGATGCCGGAGTCCAGCACCGCCACCTTGACGCCCGCGCCCTTGATGCCCAGGTCCTGCAAGAACTGAGCGCCGATGAAGGGCACCGTCTCATGCAGGTCCTTGGTGTAGTTGTTCGCCCGGGTCACGCGGCTGACGCCCGGGATGTTGGCCAGGCTGGCCAGGCTGCCCGCGGGCGCCTGCACGGCCAGACCGCTGCTCAGCGTGGTGAAGGGGTAGACCACCTTCGCGCCCAACGCCGATACTTCGCGGCCGACGCGGGCCTGTTCGCGCGCCACTTCGGCGGCGTAGGCGGCGCGGGCGGCGCCGTCCGTGCTGCGTCCCAGGCGCTGCGACACCGACGGCATGTCCAGGTGGACGACGACGTCGACGATGGCAGCGGCTTCCGCTGCAGAGAGTCGCGGCGCGGACGCCGACGTGCGCCCGGCAGGAATCATCGCGCCGCGGGGCGCCGTCCAATCCCGCACAGGAATCTGCCCCGCCAGTTGGGCGGCCTCTTCCGGGGTGACGCGCCGCACACCGGGCGGCAGCGTGCTGGCGGCTTCGACGGTGACGTCGGTCGCCAACCCTTGGGCCGATACTGCGCCGCGTTCCGGCGCTGCAAATGGCGTTGCCGCAGGCACAGCCGGGCCGGCTGCACCGCGACCGCTGGGCCATTGGTCCTGGGCAAACGCCGGCGTCACGACGGACACCAACATGCTCAGAGCCAATAGCGCTGAGATGATGCGTCGATGTGTCTTCACATGCATGCTCCTTGTTTGTTACGATGAATTATGTTGTGTGATGCAACAAGCGAAACAACCGGAAACTGGGGATTGGTTCCCTGCGCGGTTGCCAGTATACGCACAGGGAGGAGAGTGCGCAAAATGCAGACGCAGGTTGACGCGACTGAAGGCTATGGATTCCGGCTTGCGGTCAGTCACTTTGCAGTTCGATCAGCGGCAGGAACATCCGCGCCAGCACTGCGACCTCGATCACGTCGCCGCCCGGCCCGGACACCGCCTCGATGGTGTGCTCCCCGGCCGACGAGGGCAGCCAGAGGAGCGTCGCCACCCCTTGCGCGTCGGTGAAGGCGGAAGGCGTCCGTTCGATCTGCCCGCGCAGACCCGCGCTGGCTGGGTCGGCGCTGTGCACCTGGACGTAGAGATTGCCCTGCAATAGCTGCGAATAGAGCGCAGGGGTCGGCGTGAAGACGCCCGTGGCCGGCAGCCGCCGCGGCGCATTGGCGCCGGTCGCGTCCCAGAGCCAGCGCTGCATCGGGCCATTTTCCCCCGGCGCGCCGACATGCAGCAGCGCCATCGTCGGCGTCGCCACACCGGTAAAATCCAGGGTGTAGTGAAGCGCGCCCGTGGCTGCGTTCCGCCGGAATGATGCCAGGCCGGCGTTCATATTCTCCACCGCCTGCCCGGAGCGCAGCGGCGCGGTGAAAACCCCCTCCGTGAAAAAGACCTCGTGGCCGACGGCCGGCGCCGGCGCCTTGCCCGCACCGGCGATCAACACGGTGGCGGTCAATGTGTAGGCAGCCTCACCCGCCAGCGGCGGCGTCACCTGGAGCGCAACGCTGGCCGCGGGCAGAAACGGCGGCGCAATCACCAGGGAATCGGACTCGCGCCCGCTGACCGCGTTGCGGTGCAGCAGCAGCAGCCCAATCTGCGCCGGAGAGGCCGCGTCCGCTTCCGGCGAGGAAGTCCATGCCACGCTGGCCGCGCCTGCCGCGGGCACGGCGAGCGTGCGCTGGGCA
>JAPKMV010000932.1 GCA_026645635.1 Caldilineaceae bacterium | reverse complement strand
CCCGCCGTAGGTGTGGGGCGCTGCCCTGCCGATTCGCGCTCACGGCGGGGCGCGGCTACAATGGGGAATCATGGGGAAAATCCGGCCACCGCTCCACATGCGCCTGCTCGAACTGGGCGCCGACCTCACCGCGCTGACGTGGCCGGTGGCGGCGCGGTTGCTGCCGGAGCGGCTGGAGATCAGCGAAAATCGCGCGTTCTGGGTCAGCGGGACGCCGGATTATCAGCCGCGACCGCCCCTCCGCGGCCCGACCCACGCCGACCTGGCGATCATCGGCGGCGGCTTCACCGGCGTCAGCACCGCCTACCACGTGAGCCGGCGCTTCCCGGAGCGGCGCATCGTGCTGCTGGAGGCGGCGACGCTGGCCAACGGCGCCAGCGGTCGCAACGGCGGCATGATGCTCAACTGGGTCAATGGCATCGACGCCAGCGACCCGGCGCTCACCCAACGCATCTACCACCTCACCCGCGACGGCATTGCGTCGATCCGCGCCGTAATCGAGCGGCACGCCCTGCCCGTGGATTACCGCACCGACGGCACGGTGACGGTCTACACCGATCCTGGCCGCGCCGAAGCAGCGCACGCGCACGTGGAGGCCGAAAATGCCCTGGGCATCCCGACGCGCTTCCTCACCAGTGCCGAACTGCAGCGCCGTTTGGCCATCCGCGGCGGGTGCGGCGCCGTGCTCGATCCCGATACGGGGCAACTCAACGGCGCGCAGTTTGTGCGTGCGCTGCGCCCGGTGTTGGAAGCGCAGGGCGTGCAGGTCTACGAAGGGACGTCGGTGCTGCGGGTGCGCGAAGGCAGTCCCCACCGCCTCACCACGCCCCAGGGCGAAGTCACCGCGCAGGCCATCGTACTGGCGACCAACGGCTACACGAGCAAGCTCGGCTACTTCCGCGACGCGCTCTTCCCGCTGCATTCGCATGTCCTGGCCACCGCGCCGCTGACGGAGGCACAGCGCGCCGAGCTGGGCTGGCATAGTCTGGCCGGTTTCGCCGACGACCTCGACCGCATCTCCTACGCGTCGCTGACGCCGGCGGGCAACTTGATCTTTGGCGGCGGCAGCAACGCGGCCTATGCCTACCTGTTCAACAACCGCACCGCCTATCCCGGCGGGTCGGCGACCGCACGCAAGGCGCACGCGGCCATGGAGCAGACGCTGCGCCGCTATTTTCCAGCCGGCGGCGCGCTCCCCATCGCCTATCGCTGGAGCGGGGTGCTGGGCATCACCATGAACCGGCAGCCGCTTTTCGGCGTGCGCGGCGACGCGGCCAACATCTACTACGCGCTGGGCTACTGCGGGCACGGCGTCACGCTGGCCAACCTGGCCGGCGAGTTCATCGCCGACTTGTACGCGGGGGACGACAGCCGCTGGCGTGGGCTGCCCTTCTACCAGAGTCGCTATCACCGCATCCCGCCCGAACCCTTTCGCTGGTTCGGCTATCAAGGCTACACGCGGCTGACCGGGCGTTCACCGCGTCTGTGAGAGACGAATGGACACAGAACCACTCATCGAAGATCCGCGCCAGCGCGTGCGCGTCTACTATGCCAAAGGCGAGGCGATCAAGTTCATCTCGCACCACGACGAGTTCCGCCTGTGGGAGCGCACGCTGCGCCGCGCCGACCTGCCGCTCCTCTACAAGCAGGGCTTCAACCCGCAGCCGCACATCCAGTTCGCGGCGCCGCTGGGCGTGGGCATCACCGGCGCGCATGAGATCATCGATTTCACCTTCAGCCCGCCCGTGGCGCTCGAAACCATCAGCGCGCTGCTGGCTGCGAAGCTGCCGCCCGGCGTAACGCTGGTAGGGCTGGAGGAGATCCCGCTCAAGGCCGAAGCGTTGCAGAATCTGGTGATCGGCGCAGACTACACGATCCTGATTTACGCCGACCCCGGCGAACTGGCCGAGGACCTGCTGCAAGCACGCATTGCCACCTTCCTGGCGACGCCGGTGATCTGGCGCGAGCGGGAGCGCAAGGGCGAACGCTACACCTATAACCTGCGCCCGCTGGTCTTTGAGCTGCGCTACGACGGCTACGACGCGGCGGGCGAGGCGCACCGGATCTTTCTGCGGGTGCAGCAGCGCGCCGGCGCGACAGGACGCCCCGATGAGGTGGTGGATGCGCTGGG
>JAPKMV010000931.1 GCA_026645635.1 Caldilineaceae bacterium | reverse complement strand
CGCAACCTGCGCTACGGCGGCGAGATCCTCGACCTGGCGCGGCGGCGGCGAAAAATGCAGCGGCGTCCGTTGGTGGTGCTCTGCGATATCAGCGGATCTATGGAGCGCTACAGCCGCATCCTGCTCCAGTTTCTCTACATCGTCGCGGCGCGGGTGGAGCGGGTGGAAACCTTCGTGTTCAGCACCCGGCTGACCCGCATCACCCGCCAGTTGGCCGGCCATGACATCGACCGGGCGCTGGCCGCGGCCAGCCGCAGCGTGGACGACTGGGCCGGCGGCACGCGCATCGGCGCTGCGCTCAAGGCGTTCAACCATCTGTGGGCGCGACGGCTGCTCAGCCGCGGCGCGGTGGCGCTGATTCTCAGCGACGGCTGGGAGCGGGGCGATGTGGCGCTGCTCGCTGTGGAGATGGCGCGGCTGCATCGCACCGCCCACCGGGTGATCTGGCTCAACCCGCTGCTGGACGACCCCGGCTACCAGCCCCTGGTGCGCGGGATGCAGGCCGCGCTGCCGCACGTAGATGATTTTCTGCCGGTGCACAACCTGGCCAGTTTGGAAGATCTCGCGCAACGGCTGACCAACACCAAAATTAACAATTGACAATTCAAAGCGAACAAAATTGTCAATTGTCAATTGTTAATTGTTAATTGTTAATGAGGACTCGTCCGCACTCTGCGCTGGCCGGCAGCGGCTGATCCTGGCTGTCGCGCAGGCGCACGATGATCGGGTAGACGCCAGGCGGGGTGACCGGGTTGAGGTTGACATCGATTTCGTCGCGCCAGATGTCACCGGGCGCCCAGGTGGAGGTCGGCCAGCGGCGCAGCGTCTCGTTGGCGCGGTAGAGCCGGTCGCCCCAAACGCCTTCCGGGCCAACCATCTGCACGCTGGCGATGTAGTCGTCGGCGATGGGGCCGGTCGCCTGCCACCAGAGACGCACGTGCACCCAGCCGCTGGGCGGGTGCATCCGTTCGTCGGTGGCGCTAAGCGCAGGCGTGACCAGCTCACAGGCGGCGAGCTGCAGCCCCGGCGCCAGTTCCGCCGCAGGGAAGGCCGCACCCGGCGCCAGTTCCGGCAATTCGTCAAACCGGCTGTGCAGCGCATAGCCGCTCAGCTTGACGCCGGCCGGGTATTGCTCGGTCACCAGCGGGTAGTGCTGGTTGAGCCATTCTTCCACCAACCGCCCATCGTCCACGCCCTCCAGGTGGCTTTGCATGAGCCAGAGCGTGGCCGCGCCCATGTCGGCGATGCCGCGCAGCGGCGGCGCAATGACGCCATCCACTTGCTCCGGCGTCAGCAGCCCTCCGAAGGGAAAATAGAGCGGCAAGTCCTGCTGCGTCGTGGCGCGGCGCAGATACCATTGGGGCGCCAGGTGAATGTAATCGACATGGGCCACCACCGCCGCGGGCCGGCCCGGGCTGGCGGCCTGGTAGTCCAGCACGTAGGTGCTGGCCGCGCGCCAGTCCTCGCGCAGCATGGCCGGCGTCCACAGGCGAGGCAAGGCCAGGGCGAGCAGCAGCAGGGCGACGCTGCCCACTGCGGCGGCGGCCAGCCTGCCATTGCGCCCCCCGCCCGCCAGCCACTCGCTGCCCGCCACGATGCCCCGCGCCGCCGCCAAGAGGACAAAGGGCGCGAGAAAAAGGAAGTAGCGATCCTCGGCGAAGATCGTGGCGTTGCGGCTGAGGAGGAGGTTGCCTATGAAGAGCGGCGTAATGAGCCAGGGCCAGAGGAAGAGGAGGTCGGGGAGTAGAGGACTATGAAGTATGAATTGTGAATTGTGAATTGTGAATTGTGAAGGGGCGGCGGCTGGGCGGCTGGGCGGCTGGACGTTGGGCTGGTTTCTCCGGGGCAGGAGCAAACCGGCCAGGACGAGGAGGGCAAAGAGGGCGAGCGCCCCGTAGACCAGAGCCGGCGGCCAGTCGACGCGCCAGAGGGTGAAGATTTGCAATTGGCGCAGCAGATTGGCGCCGAAGTCCATGAACGCCGTCCCCGGCGCGCCCTCGCTGGCATTCGCCGCCCAGGCATTGGCCGCCAGCGGCAGGAAGAGCAGGCCGGTGAGGGCGAGGGTGAGGAAGGCTTCGAGGAGGCGGCGATTGAGGGATTGGGAGATTGGGAGATTGGGAGATTGGAGATTGGAGA
>JAPKMV010000930.1 GCA_026645635.1 Caldilineaceae bacterium | reverse complement strand
GCACGCGAAAGTTGAGCGCGCCCGCAGGCAGCAGCACATAGTCCGCCATCGCCCCGAACGCGCGCTGGCGGAAGCCATAGACATCGCCGTTGGGACACATCCAGTACTGGCCGCGCTGGCAGAAGCGACACTTCCAGCAGGGGACGATCTGCTCGGAGACGGCCACATCGCCCAGGGCCAGGCCGTACTTCTCACCGGCGCCTTCCCCCAGGGCCGCCACCGTACCCACGAACTCATGGCCGGGGATCACCGGCGGCTGGCAGTAGCCGGGCTTGTCGCCCATGCCCCAGAAGAGCGGCGCGCCGGTGTAGCACTTGAGGTCGCTGGCGCAGATGCCCACCGACGCCACCCGCAGCACCACTTCGCCGGGGCCGGGCTGGGGCGTCGGCCATTCCTCCAGCCGATAATCCTCCGGGCCGTGACAGACCACCGCGGCCATCCGCTGCGGCAACGGTTCCTGTGCCAGGTAATTCATGCGGCGTCTCCGATCTGGATATGAACCTTGAGGGTCTTGCCCGCGGCGAACTGGCCAAAGAGATCGGCGAAATCCGCCATCGGTACGGTGTGGCTCACCAGCGGAGCGATGTCGATGGCGCCGCTCGCCAGCCAGTCGATGGCGGGCAGGAAGGTGTAGCAGAGGGCGAAGGTGCCGATGATCATCCAGTCGTTGCGGAAAATGTCGTAGGGGCTGACATTCACCTTGGCGTGGTTGGGCGCAACGCCGAACTGGAGATAGGTGCCCCGCGGGCGCAGGAAGCGGAACGCGCCTTCGATCACCGCGGGCACGCCGGTGGCGTCGATCACCACGCCAAAGCCGCGCGGGGCAACGGCCTTGAGCTGCTCATCCTGCTCCTGGCCGGGCGCCACCGCCAGCGACGCGCCCATGCGCCGCGCCAACTCCAGCCGCGGCGCCTGCTTCTCCACCACGGCGATGTGGGACGCGCCCATCCGCCGCAGCGCCTGCACCAGCAGCAGCCCCATCGGCCCCGCGCCCAGGATCAGCACCGGGTCGGCGGGCAGCACGCGGATGCGCTTCATGGCGTGGACGACGCAGGCCAGCGGCTCCACGAAGGCGGCCTGCATGTCGTCGAGTGAATCGGGCAGGTGGTAGCAGGCCCGCGCCGGCGCGGCCACATACTCCGCGAAGCCGCCGCCGCGGGTGATGCCGACACCCTGCCAGTTCAGGCAGTGATTGGCCATCTCGTTGCGGCACATGTCGCAGTGGCCGCAGTAGAGATTGGGATCGACGGCGACACGCTGGCCGACCTGGAAACCCGTCACTTCCTTGCCCACTTCCACGATCACCCCGCCGAACTCGTGGCCGGGGATGAGCGGAAAGGCGGACATGTACTCGTTGCGGTAGATGTGGACGTCGGTGCCGCAGATGCCGCAGCGCGCCACCTGCACGATCACCTCATCCGGCGCGCAGGCAGGGTCGGGCACGCGCTCGATGGCGATGGTTTCGGGAGCGGGAAAGAGGACAGCTTGCATAGATGATTCTCCTGTGGGGGGAAAATCGAAATTCAAATTGTGAATTGTGAATCGTCAATTGTGAATTGTGAAGTAGCCGACGCGACGCGCGCTACTTCACAATTCAGACTTCACAATTCACAATTCATACTTCGTGTTTGCATCACCAACAACAGTATCCTCCGTCAATCACCATATCGTGCCCGGTCATGTAATCCGACGCAGGCGCGGCCAGATAGACCGCTGCGCCTTGCAGGTCGGTCACCTCGGCCATGCGCCCCATGGGCGTCATACCCATCCACGTGGGCAGCATGGTCTGGCCGACGGGCGTGGCGAGCAGGTCGTCGACGAGCTTGGTGCGCGTGTAGCCGGGGCTGATGCTGTTGACGCGCACCCCGCGCTTGGCCCATTCCGCGGCCAGGCTGCGGGTCAGGTGGAGCACGCCGGCTTTGGAGGCGTTGTAGACGGATTGGTTCTGCGGCGTGTTGCTGATGTGGCCGGACATGGACGCGGTGTTGATGATCTTGCCGTAGCCCGCGGTCAGCATGACCTGCGCCTCCGCCTGCGCGCAGAGAAAGACCGAGTTCAGGTTGATGTCGATGACGCGCAGCCACTCGGCGTAGTCCATCGTTTCGGCATCGGCCCAGAGGCCCACGCCGGCGTTGTT
>JAPKMV010000092.1 GCA_026645635.1 Caldilineaceae bacterium | reverse complement strand
TGGAGAAGCCGAATTGGTGTGCGGCGATGACATCCATGTAGCCTTCGACGATCACCACCTGTTTTTGTTCGCGGATGGCGCGGTAAGCCAGGTCGAGGCCGTACACCACGTGCGATTTGTGAAAGAGCTGCGTCTCCGCCGTGTTCAAGTATTTGGGGACGCCGTCGTCGAGCACGCGGCCGCCAAAGCCGATGACGCGGCTCTGCCGGTCACGGATTGGGAAGATCAGCCGCCCGCGGAACATATCGTAGGTCGAATTGCGCTCCTCGTTCCGTTTGACCAACCCGGCTTCCAACAGCAGGTCGAGGCTGAAGCCTTTGTCCAGCAGAAAGTCGCGCAGGGGCGACCAGTTGTCCGGCGCAAAGCCGAGGCGAAAGTGCGCTCGGGTTGCGGCGTCGATGCCGCGGCGTTCCAAATAGCGGCGCCCCGCTTCCGCAGCCGGGTGATGAAGCAGCGCGTGCTCATAGTAGGCAGCGGCGGCTTCGTTGGCCTCGAAGATGCGCTCGCGGGAAGAACCCTGGCCTTGCTCCTGCGGCGGCGCCAGGTCGATGCCCGCCTGCCGCGCCAGCACTTCGAGCGCCTCGCGGAACTCCATGTTCTCTCGGCGCATGACGAACGTGATCACATCGCCGCCGGTTCCGCACGCGCCGAAACAGCGCCAGGTGCCGGTGTTGGGAAAGACCACAAAACTGGGCGTGCGCTCATTGTGGAACGGGCAGAGTCCCTTGTAGACCGCGCCTGCTCGCTTCAGTTGTGTATAGCGCGCAATCACTTCGACGATGTCGACCCGCTGCTTGACCTCGTCTGTGACGCTGCTGGCGATTTGCATGCGGTACTCCCCGCCCTTACAGAAGATCTGGGGACGCCCTCAAATTGGACGGGTGAATTATAACGTTTGTTCTAAGGGGTGTCAAAGCCCCCGCGGATTTCGGGTCTAAACGCAAGCGCCTTTGAACCCGGGAATCTTCTCCAAAGGAGTTTGTGGAGGTCCCTTTGACGCAGAGCCGCGGAGACGCAGAGGCTCGCAGAGGAAAAACAGAGGCGTTCTGCAGGTGTGTTCTCTGCGTTTCTCTGCATCTTTGCGCCTTTGCGTCGCTGGAGATCAACCGAGGCCGTAGCGCTGGGCAACCGTCGGGTAGATGCGTTCGGCCTCGACGAAAATCTCGCTCAACTGCAGCGCCTTGAGCAGGTTGCCCGACGTGCGGATGCGCCCGCTGTAGAAGGCCTGGTGGGTGCTCTCGCGCCCCAGCCACATCTCGTGCAGCAGGTCGGCGGTGAGGGTGATCTCCAGGTTGGCGCGGCCGGGCGTGGGGCCGTAGAAAACCTGGAGCGGCGGCTGGCGACCGTCGAGCAGAATCTCGGCCTCCGGGTCGGTGGTGCGCATCCGGATGACCAGGTTGCTGCGGGTGAAGGAGTCGATGTGTTCCGGGTGTTGGATGACGTAGGTGAAGACCTCGTTCATCACGCGGTAGAATTGTTCGCTGCTCTCGAAAACAGCCATCGTCGCCCGCCTCAGTCGCCAATCTGCGCGCCGAAGCGGAGCGGCTGGCTGTTTTGCATCAAGAGGGTGCGGCCGCGCACGCTTTCGTACCACTCGACATAACGCTGGATTGTGTTCTGAATCTGATGCGGCTGCACCAACTCCAGGCTGGCCTCGCCCAGCCAGCGCCAGCGCGAGCGCATCTCCAGGAAGCGCACGATGGCGGCGGCCAGGTTGGCCGGGTTGTGCGGGTTGAACAGCAGACCGTTGACATCGTGGTGCACCAGCTCCGGCAGGGCGCGGGCGTTGGCGGCCAGGATGGGCAGCGCGCAGGACATGGCTTCGAGCGTGGCGATGCTCTGCAACTCGGCGGCGCTGGGCATGATGAACGCGTCGATGCTGTTGAGCAGCCCGGGCAGGTCGCTGCTCGGCACGTAGCCGGGGAAGACGACCTGTTCGCCGATGCGGAGGTCGTTGACCTTCTCGATCAGCATATCCCTGTACATGCCTTTGCCGGCAATCGCCACCTGGTAGTCGCTGCGTTCGCTCTGGTAGACGGCCTGCACGAGATCGTCCAGCCCCTTTTCGCGGTCGACGCGACCGACGTAGAGCAGCACGGGGCGGTCGAGATCCAGGCCGTAGCGCCGCCGCAGCACAGTGCGGTCGATGGTGGGCTGGGGATAAAACTCAGCCGGGTCGACGCCGCAAGAAATAGCCTTGACCGGGATGCGGATGTCCTGTTTGCGCAGGATCGCCACGGCAGTCTCCGTGGGCGTGGTCGCCGCGTCCAGTTGGTTGAAAACCTGGAGCATGTCGTGCCACATGGCACGGTGCACCACATTCTGCACGCTGCGCGGGATGTAGAGGTTGTTCGACCAGTTGGCCGGCAGAAAATGATTGGTGCCGACGATGGGAATGTGGCGGCGCTTGGCCAGCGGCAGCGTGGTGCGCGTCAGGAACATGTGGTCCTGGATGTGGATGATGTCGGGGCGGAACTCGTCCAGCACCTGGGCCACTGTCGCATCGGAAAAGGCCGTCAAGTTGAGGTTGTGTCCCAGGTGCAGCGCAGTGACGGTCTGCACGGTGACGCCGTTGACGCAGTAACGCTGGGCGATCAGCCGTTCGGACGGCGCCAGCGTCATGACATCGTGGCCTGCGCGCGCCAGGCCCTCCGCCAGGCGGATCATGAAGACGGCCTGGCCGTTGTCTTTCCGATAATAGCTCTGTCCAACAAAGAGAACGCGCATAGTATTGTCGGGATGCTCGCTTATGGCACGGTGGCGCGGCCGGCCTGCATGATGCGCTGAAAGGCGCGGCGATAGAGTGTGATGGCCATAAACAGGAAGATGACGCCGCCTACCACAGCAGCAATTTGCAGACTGCGCTCCATCTGCGCAATGTGTTCGCCCAGGCGCAAACCGGCGAACAAGAGAAAGGCAGTCCAGACGATCTCGAAGGCCAGGTTGACCACCGTCAGCCGCAGCCAATTGACCCGCGCAATGCCGGCCGCAATCAAGATGGGGATGGTAAACAGCCCCATGGACACTTTGGAAAGCAGGTAGAGTTTGATGCCATGATCTTGCATGCCGATTTCAAACTCTTCGATCTGCCGTCGCCGGCGGCGCACCCAGCCGATGCGAAAGAGAAAGCCACGATGCCCACCCACAAAGCCCAGCCAGTACCAGAACTGGTCGGCGGCGAAGTTGCCGATGGCGCAGGCGGCATACGCCAGATCAAGCCGCAGCAGCCCCGCGCCCACCATGGCGCCGGCGATCAGCGTGACGATCGGCCCTTCGATAAAGACCATCACCAGGATGATCAGATAACTCCAGTTCCCCACATCGGGAAGCGTCCCATTCATCACCGCTTCCCATGCGCCTGCTAAGGCTTCTATCATAGTAGAACATCTTGCCGTCGGTTAAGTTGCGCGCCCAAAGATTTAGATGTTATACCACGAAAACTCCGCTTCCAGTAAATTTACGCGAACAGCCCTAGCACACTCGGCGCGTGCTATACCTGACAAGGTGAGGGGGTGAGAGGGTGACGGGGTGAGGGGGTGAGGGGGTGATTGTGTAGTGTGAAGTGTACGCACCGCCCCTCGCTCCTCGCAACTCGCCTCCACCTCACGCGGCAACCTCCACCACATGCGCTGCGATCTGGTCGAGGCCAGCCGCCCGCGCGGCGCTGATGCGGTGATGCCCATCCTCGACGATGTAGACGTCGCCGACCTTGAGCACTTCAATCTCCGGCACACCCTGGGGCGAATTGATGGCCGCATAGACCTGCGCCCAGCGCCCGGCGTTGACGCTGGCCAGGGGCAGAAAATCGCGTGTGAAGTCGTGCCGCCGCCCGACACTGCCGACGATCCGAGCGATGGGCACGAAGTGGGTGCCGCCGTCACGTCGTTGGCGCACCGACCTGCCGCCGGTCAGCTCCTCGATGCTTGCCAGAGAGTGGCAGCGGTGCGTCAGACGCGCCAGCCACTGCGTAAAATCGGCCCGCAGCCGCATGCTGTTGAACTTTTCAAGCCCTTCCAGGAATGTGATTGCTGCCATGATGCTGTTCCTTACCTCACCCTTCTACTTCAACATACTGTTGCAAGATATTGCAATCGATTGCAAATCTCGCCAAAAAAAGAGACTCACCGCAGGAGCGCGCCGCACGATGCGCGCACGATCAGGTCGACGGGCAGCATGACCGACGCAGCCGATTCGCCCTCGATCTGGGCGTGGAGCCGCTCGACCAGGAGGCGGCCCGCCTCGTGCAGCCGCTGGCGCACAGTGGTCAGCGGCGGGCGCAGATAGGTGGCCACGGAGATGTCGTCGTAGCCGACCACGGCGATATCCTGCGGGACATTGCGCCCGGCGGCGTGGATCGCCTCGATGGCGCCAATGGCCATCACATCGCTGTTGACGAAGACCGCGTCCAGATCTGGCGCCTGCACCAACAGCCGCCGCATCGCCTCGAAGCCGGCCTGGCTGGTGGAGGTGGCGTAGGCGACATCTTCCATGCGCACGCTGCGACCCGCCTCGCCCAGCGCCGTGCGATAGCCGTCGAAGCGCAGCAAGACCTCCAGACAGTCCGACCCGGCGCCCAGAAAGCCGATGCGCTGGCGGCCCAGACGGATCAGGTGCTGCGTCGCCATTTTGCCGCCAGAGAAGTCGTCGCTGCCGACCGAACAGTAGGGCTGATCCGGCAGCGGCGGCCCCCAGACGACAAAGGGTGCGCCTGCAGCGTGGAGCGCGTCGGTCTGGCGCGTCCGCTCGGAGAGGCGCGCCACCATGACGATGCCGTCGGCGCGGCCGCTGCGCAAGAAGTGTGCGTTCCAGTCGCGCAGGTCGCTGCGGGCGTCGGCCAGGAGCACATCGTAGCCGCGCTGGGTGGCTGCGCTGGCGATCTCCCCCAGCAGTTCGAGCAGGAAGGGGTCGGTCATGGCGTTGCCGGCGGGCCGCTCTGCGGTCATGACGACGGCCAGCGTTTGCGTGCGCTGCCGGCGCAGGCTCTGTGCGCCCAGATGCACCTGGAAGTTGTGCGCGGCGGCCAGCGCCTTGATCTGGGCGCGCGTCTCTGCGTTGACCAGCGGGCTGTCGCTCAGCGCCCGGGAGACCGTCGAAGCCGAGACACCGGCGAGCGCGGCCAGGTCGGCAAGGGTGCGGACGGGGCTGGCTGCTTTGGCTGAACTCATAAAACGATTCCTGCTTGCAATGACTACAATCGATTGCAAATATTGTAGCAGACCTCAGGGGCGCTGTCAAGCGTTTTTCCCGGACAATTCACCATCTGTAGTTTGCTACCGTGCGGGTGCTGCGCCAACCACGCTGTGCATTCTGTGGCAGTTAGGTGGCCGCCCACAGATCGGCGAAGATCGCGATGGCGCGTTTCATTTCAGACAGACTTCCTGTTTTCGTTGTTCACGCAGTGCGCACCAAAACGCAGGTTGTGCTATACTGTCGTCGCACAGATGTTCTTGTTGCTGTGATACCGTTTTAGCATAGGTTCAAAGTCAAATGCTTGGTTTACCTTACTTTTCTACAAAACACGGCAGCGCTTTTCTGGGGGATTCGCTAGAATTGCTGCCGCACCTGCCCGATCAATCGGTCGATCTCATCTGTACATCGCCACCCTTTGCGCTACTGCGCAAGAAGGCCTACGGCAACGTACATGCCGACGACTACATTGAATGGTTCGTACAATTTGCGCATCAATTTCGGCGTGTCCTCAAACCACATGGTTCACTCTTCGTAGACATCGGCGGCACGTGGGTGCAGGGCGTGCCGGTGCGCAGTCTCTACCATTTTGAACTGGTGTTGCGCCTGTGCAAGCCAGTCGACGAAGGCGGCGCAGGTTTTCTGTTAGCACAGGAAATCTACTGGTACAACCCGGCCAAGCTGCCGACGCCAGCTGAGTGGGTGACGGTGCGCCGCGAACGGGTCAAGGATGCAGTGAACACGGTCTGGTGGTTATGTCTCGATCCCCATCCGAAAGCCAATAACCGGGGTGTCCTCAAAGAATACAGCGATTCCCAGGTCAAGCTGATGCAGCAGGGTTACAAGCCGATGCGACGCCCGTCGGAGCACGACATCAGCGACAAGTTTGGGCGCAACAATCAAGGCGCCATTCCGCCCAACCTGATCGCCGACAGTGTCGAAGAGCGGACCGGCGCCATTGGCACACCGGTGATCGCTGCCGATGAGTCCTACTATCTCGGCAGAACAAACGGCACTGAGGAACAGCCACCATTGGCAGAAGACTTGTTGCGCGAAGGATTCCATGGATTTGTGCCCGTCAACGTGATCGCAGCCTCCAACACATCCAGCAACGATCAATATCTCCGCTTGTGTCGAGAACATGGGATTTCACCCCATCCGGCTCGTTTTCCGCGGGCGCTGCCCGAGTTCGCCATTGGCCTCTGCACCGAAGAAGGCGATGTAGTGCTCGATCCCTTTGCGGGTAGCAACATGACCGGATCTGTTGCCGAGACAATGAACCGAAGATGGATTGCGCTGGAACAAAACGAGGAGTATTTGCGCGGGGCAGCACTGCGCTTTGCCGGCAATATCGAGCATAGCGTAGATAGCCTACGGCCTTTGAATCTGGCTACGCAATCATCTGTTGGTCTGAATGAACAACCGTCCCTTTTCGGCTAAATCCACAAGCGAGAATCATCTATGCCAACCTTCCCCTCCGATAGTTTGCTGGCCAAAATCGAACAGGCATTTGACGACAGCGGCGCCGATGCTGTCCTGTGTTCGTCACCCCAACAACGCCATCCAAGGTCATTTATCGTTCAAGTCAATAACCAGACTACAGAGGTCTGGATCTACATCTGGACATTGACGCATGGCGGTGGCATAAAGCGGCCAGCGGATGAGTATCGGATCCAGTTGACAAGTGTCGCGTCGCCGCTGCAACTAAATCCCAATGGGCCAACGCTACTGCTTGGCTATGAAGTCGAGCGCGACTGCTTCGCTGGGTTTGATATCCGCAAACATCAGACATTCACTGCCGGTTCACCATCGATCCAGATTCGCATCGGGGTCTTGGAGGCGGCTGAGCGCAACGGGCTTGCCTTTTCCGAACGCAAAGGCAACGACGAAATCGCAATTGGCTTCCGACCAGATTACTTTGCATTGTACGCGCTGAACTCATTGCTGCTCCACGAGCAGGCGATGGATCCAGCGGCAATCGAACTTCTGGGGCGAGTCGCGCGCCAGGAAACCCTGGCTGTTGCTGATCTAGAGAGAGTGACACCTGAGCGCCAGCGCGTCGTGAACAAGGTTGCTCGCCTCACGCGCGCGGCAGATTTTCGGCGGCGCATCATGCTGGCATACAACGCAACCTGCGCTGTGACCGGCGTTCAGTTGCGGCTGGTGGATGCCGCACACATCTTGCCGGTGGGCGCCGAAGGCAGCAGCGACGCGACAACCAACGGCTTGTGCCTCTCAGCCACCTTCCATCGTGCCTTTGATTCAGCGCTGATCTATCTGGACGAGGCGTATGCGATGAGGCTAAACGCACGACGGGCCGAGGAGTTGAGCAACCAGGGTTTGGTTGCGGGACTGGAACAGATCACCGCTCACCTCGATCGGCGTATTGTATTGCCACATGAACCGCGCAACTGGCCAGATCTGGAGATGATTCGCCGGGCGAATGCTTATCGCCAGATCAGCAAATGATCGGGGCCATAAGCACTGACTAATCAGGCAGATATAGCGTTTCGGCTCAGCGCAATAGCGATGCTGTTGAACTGCTTAAGCTGAGTCAAATTTCCCATGAAACATTGGCAAAATGGGACTATACTGTAGCTGATAGTGTGGCTATCGCTACGGTCACTTTGTGCACCAAAAGGAGATCGAAAAACAGACTGTCGGGGATCGGATCACGATAAAAGGAGGATACTATGTTTGCCTTGCGCGTGTTCTGTACCTTTCTGTTCGTTGCCTACCTGATGCTGGCAGAAGGAAGCGTTGTTGTCAACGGCCAGGAGCGTCCCCTCGACGCCGTCCCGACCTCGGTGGATTCGCATCTCGGCGGCGAAATCGTGGTGTCAGCCATTGACAATCAGGAGTACCTGCCCGACGTTGCCTACAATTGGAGACACCATGAGTATCTGGTTGTCTGGCACACCCGCTGGGCCGTCGGCAGTCGCGACATCCGCGCGGCGCGCATCTCGGAGCAGGGTCAGGTGTTGAGCAGTTTCGTGGTCTACGCCCACAATACCAAGGACAGCGCCCAGCCCACGGTCGCCTACGATTCCGTCCACGATCGCTACCTGGTGGCCTGGGTCTTCGATGCGTTTGGCAATGGCAGCGACTGGGACGTGTACGGGCGCTTCATTCCCTGGGAGGGGCCGGCGCCCAGCCTGCAAGCCTTCCCGATTTGCACCTTTGCCTCGCACCAATGGTATCCCAAGATTGCCTACGGCCGGACGGTGGAGGAGTTTCTGGTGGTCTGGATGAACGAAGATCAGACCGGTTTTGTGAAGGGGTACACCAGCGGGCGGCGCATCACCGCGGCCAACGGCGCCTTTCCCGGCGGCGCCAGTGACCTGACGATCAGCCACGCGACCGAGAATCGAATCGGCGCCGATGTGGCATACAACCTTGCCCGCAACGAGTATCTGGTGGTCTACGACAACGGGGTCGATATCTTTGGCATGCGGCTGACCGGCGACCTCGGCCACAATTTCGGCGGCGAGTTTGGCATCGCCGCCTGGCCGGGCGCGGAGACGCACCCCGCGGTGGCGGCGTGTCACGCGGTCGACCAATACCTGGTTGTCTGGCAGGCGGATCAAGGCGTCACCAAAGACGCCGTCTATGGGCGCTTTCTCGCCGGCGACGGTGCACCGGGCAGCGTGCATCTGATTGATGACGCCACCGGCCACGAACGCGAAGCCGATGTGGCGTGCAGCCATGCCGGCGACCGATACTATGTCGTCTGGCAGAAGGAATACACGAACGCCAGGTATGGCATCTGGGGGCGCCTGGTGCGGCCGAATGGCGCCATGCGTCCCCAGGACGCGCTCATTGCCGCGACGACGCTGGCTGGTCGCACGGCGCCGGCGACGGCGGGAGGCTCCGTCACGTATCTGACTGCCTGGGAACACGAGCGCGACGGTACGGCCTACCAGGATATTCACAGCCGGCTGGCGACGCCAGAGGCGCTCTTTCTGCCGCTGATCTGGCGGAGATAGCCGGTGCGCGTCGGCTATCTCCGCCAGATTCGGTCCGCATCTGAGAGGCTATATGTAAAGATCCCATTGACGCGGAGGCGCGAAGTTGCAGAGGTTCGCAGAGAACATGCCTGTCGAAATCCGCTCTGCCGGATCGATTCGTGTCACCTGGCGTCGGTCGCCACCAG
>JAPKMV010000929.1 GCA_026645635.1 Caldilineaceae bacterium | reverse complement strand
CGCCGGCGTCGCTGCCGCCCTGCACCTGCTGTTGTGCGACTTCGTCGGCGCTTAGCAGCGCAAAATAGGCCACGGTGACGACGCGGGCACGCGGATCGCGGTCGGGCTGGCCAAAAGTGTAGAGCTGTTCGAGATAGACGTTGGAGACGTTGGTCTCTTCCTTCAACTCACGCAGCGCCGCATTGTAAAGATCTTCGTGTTCACCGATGAAGCCGCCCGGCAGCGCCCACTTCCCAGCGTAGGGGTCATGGGCGCGGCGCACCAGCAGGATGTTGAGCGTGTCATGCTGGAAAGCAAAGAGAATGACATCGACTGTCACTGCCGGGCGTGGATAATCATAGGTGTAGCGTTGTGTGAAAATGGCCTGGATATTGGCGCTCAAAGCAAGGCCTCGCACGTCGTTGTGGCGCTCTGCCGATGACAATGAAGTGTATTAATAACACTTATGGTACGGTGTTTGCGCCGCTTTGTCAAAGGAAGGGGCGGATGTACTTGCCTCCTGATGTGCGCCCGGCGAAGTGCAACACCTGTTTTTGCGGCTGATTTCGCGAAAGCTCCCTTTGCATGGTACGCTTGCGGGATGCGTTTTTTGTTTTCGACTGGTTCACTGCACACCTACGGTCTCGACCGCTGTTTCGCTATCGCCGCCCAGGCTGGCTTCGACGGCATCGAACTGATGGTCGATCAACGCTGGGACACGCGCCAGCCCGCCTATCTTCAGGAACTTAGCCGTCGCAGCCACCTGCCCATCACCGCAGTGCACACGCCCTTCGGCGCCGTGCCGGGGTGGCCCCACGGCCAGCCCGCGCTGATCGCCCGGAGCGTGGCGTTGGCGGAAGCCGTCGGCGCCGATGTGGTGGTGCATCACCTGCCCATTCGCATCGGCTATGCGGCGGTCAATGCCGGCGCCCGGCGCTTCTTCGTCCCGCTGCCCGGCTGGAACATGGAGGAGGGCTACCGGCGTTGGCTGGTCAGCGACGATTATCGCCGGCTGCAGGCGAGCACTGCGGTGCGCCTCTGCATCGAGAACATGCCCGCGCGACGCGTAGGCCGCCGCAGCCTCAATCTGCATCACTGGAATTCGACGGAAGCGATCATGCATTTTGACGCCATTACCATGGACACCACCCACCTGGCGACGTGGGCGCTGGACGCCGCTGCGGTCTACGCCGCCTGGGGCAGCCGGGTGAGACACATCCACCTGAGCAACTTTCAGGCTGGTCAGGAACACCGGCGCCCCGAACAGGGCGAGTTGCGGCTGGATCACCTGCTGGCGCTGCTCACGGCCACGGGCTACGCGCATAGCGTTACCCTGGAACTGCATCCCGATGCGCTGGACGCCGGCCAGAGCGACGCGCACATCGTCGAGCTGCTGCGCGCCAGCCTGGCCGCCTGTCGCCGCTGGGCCACCGTGGCGCAGGAGGCGGCGGCGATATGATGCGCTGGCTCTACCGGCTGCAACCGGTCTTCTTTGTCGTTGCACTGCTCTTTATCGCCGCGCTGATCTACGGCCAGTGGGAGAATCTGACCGCGCTGCCCTGGGAATTCAGCCCGGCGTGGCTGGCGCTCTCCGCCGGTTTTCTGGCGCTGGCGTGGCTGGTGGAGATTCTGCTCTGGCTGCGCATTTTGCGCATCATGGCTGCCGGCATGCCGCTCTGGTCGGCCACGCGCACCTGGTTTCTCAGCGCCATCGTGCGCTATATTCCCGGCAACATCTGGCAGCCGATGTCGATCACCGTCTACAGCCAGGAGCGGGGCATTCCCTACCCGGTGACGTTGATGAGCCTGCTGCTTTTTCAGATTACGATCATTCTGGCCGTGGCGCCGATCGCCGCGGTCTACTTCACCGCCACCGGCAACTGGGGGCTGCTCACTGGCTACCTCAGTTGGGCCGCGCCCTGGCTGATTGTCCTCGGTCTGGCGCCGCTTGTGCTCTTTCTCGTGCGCCCCAACTGGCTGATCGCCATGATTAATTGGGTGCTGGCGCGCACGGCGCGCAAGCAGATCACCACGCACCTGACCCGCCTGAACCTGCTTGGCATGGTCGGCATCGCGCTGGTGGATTGGCTGTTGTGGGGCTGCGCCTTCGCCGCCCTGGGCTTTGGCGTTCAGAGTTACACTGCGGCGGAGATGTTGCA
>JAPKMV010000928.1 GCA_026645635.1 Caldilineaceae bacterium | reverse complement strand
CGCCTCCAACGGCGACAGTTACACCTACGCCGACGGTCACCGGGACGACAGCGACTGCAACACCAACAGTGACCGGGACACCGCCAACCGCGACAGTTACACCAACACCTACGGTGACCGGGACGCCACCGACTGCGTCACCAACAGTGACCGGGACGCCGCCAACCGCGACAGTTACACCAACACCTACGGTGACTGGGACACCGCCGACTGCGACATCAACAGTGACCGGGACACCGCCGACTGCGACAGTTACACCAACACCTACGGTGACCGGGACGCCGCCGACTGCGACACCAACAGTGACCGGCACGCCACCAACGGCGACATCAACACCTACACTCACTGGGACGCCAGCGACTGCGACACCAACAGTGACCGGGACGCCGCCGACAGCCACGCCAACACCGACGTCCACGGTCACCGGCACGCCGCCAACCGCCACGCCGACGCCCACGGTCACGGTCACACCGGGCAGCGGCGAGCCGGCTCTGGCCTATCTGCCGCTGGTCGCGGCCCAAGCCCCACCGACGCCCAGTAGCCTCTATTTGCCATTGGTGACGCGGCCAGGGCTGCCTGACCTGGTGGTGGAGCAGATCACCTTCGCGGGTGGCAGCGTGCAGGTGGTGATTCGCAACATCGGCACTGTCCCCGCCACCGAGGAGTTCTGGGTAGATGCCTATGTCGCGCCGCACACGCCGCCCACGGCTGTCAACCAGACGTGGGATTTGCTGGGCAGCGAAGGGATGGTCTGGGGCGTCACCGCGGCGGCGCTGCCGCTGGCCCCTGGGGAGCGATTGACCCTGGCTGTCGGCGATGCATTCTACGCGCCGGCCTACTCGCTGGTGACGCTGCCGCTGGCTGCCGGGCGGAGCGTCTATGCGCAGGTCGATTCCTATGGCGACGCAGGCGGCCACGGCGCGGTCCTGGAAACGCATGAACGGGATGGCCAGCCCTACAACAACATCGCCGGCCCGGTGTTCGATGGGCAGGCGGCTGCGGCGGCGCCGCCGAACCACGCTGATTTGCTGATGCCGCAGCGCAGGCTGCAACCCGGCGCAGCCAACCCAGAGGGAGAATAGCGAGGTGTGCCTATGCTGTCCGACATGAATCGCCGCCGCTGGACGGGCCTGGGCGCGGGCGCGCTGCTGCTGGCGATGCTCCTGGGCGCTCATCTGCACGCCCCAGCGCCGGTGGCCGCGCTGCCGCCGCGCCCGACGCCCGCGGTGACACCCACACCCACAGCGACGCCGCGCCCCCGGTCGCCGCAACCCGAGCCAGAACTGCTCAGCCACATCCGCCTGGCCGTGACGCCGGCTCAGTCTGGCTTGTGGACGGTGGTCGAGTGGCAGGGCGGCGATGGCGTCTGGCATGTGGTGACGGGGTGGCAGGGCATGACGGAAGCGGGCAGGAAACGCTGGGCAGTCGAAGCGCGCCATTGGGGTGAAGCGCCCTTTCGCTGGGTCGTCTACGCGGCGCCCGGCGGCGCGCCCCTCGCGGTCAGCGCGCCCTTCACCCTTCCCGCGAGCCCCAACCAAGAACTCCTCATCCCCCTCACGCTTCCCCCACCCTGACCTCATCACCCCCTCACCCGCTCACCCCATCACCCGCTCACCCCCTCACCCGCCCTAGTCACCTGACCAGTCTACAAACTGCACATCTGCCCGGCTAACTTTACCCACCTGCATGACGCTTGTCGCGCGCATATTTTCTATAGTGTGAGCGTTGCAGTACCGATTTTTTTGTGTAGCGATCCGGGGCGTATGGCCCGGATTTCGACTAGCACGTGCGATCAAGGAGGAACGCCTATGCTTGTCAAGGAACGTATGACGACGCCGGCTGTAGTCGTCCAAGCGGACACACCCTTTCAGGAAGCGCTGAAACTCATGCGCGACCACAAGTTCCGTCGCCTGCCTGTTGTGGATCGTGAAGGCGTATTGGTCGGCATCGTGTCCGAACGCGATCTGCTGCACGCGTCGCCGTCACCCGCCACGACGCTCAGTGTCTGGGAAGTCAACTATCTGCTCTGGAAGCTCAAGGTGGCCGACATCATGACCCACCATGTGCTGACCATCGACCCGGAGTCGCCGCTGGAAGATGCCGCCAACCTGATGGTCTCGCGCAAGATCGGCGGGATGCCGG
>JAPKMV010000927.1 GCA_026645635.1 Caldilineaceae bacterium | reverse complement strand
TCGTCCCGTCGTCAGCCATTGGATCGTCCAAAGGGAATTTGATTGACCGCGGATTTGGCGGATGCGGCGGATTCTCGCGGATTCCTTCGGAAAAATCCGCGAATATCTGCCTAATCCGCCAAATCCGCGGTCGATCAACTTCCCTTTGGACGATCCAATGGCTGACGACGGGACGATCACAGGCTGGGTGCTGGAGGCGCCGCGGCTGCTGGCCGGGCAGAACGTGTTGACGCTGGCGCTGCCCGCTGGGCTGCCCAACGCCCGTGTCAGCGGCCGCTATTTCCTGGCGCGCTGCGTCGCCATCTCCGCAGAGGAGCGCGCCGAACGCTGGGAGACTTACCTGCGCCGCCCCCTCTTTGCCGTGAGCCGCGGGCCGCTGCACCCAAACGTGGCCAGCGAATATGGCAACCACGAATGCTGGCAGGTGGCTGCGCCCCTGACTAACGATCCCGGCTACAACTGGCTGCGCGGCCTGGTTCCAGGCGCGGCGGTGAACCTCATCGGCCCCCTGGGCAACGGCTTCTATCTAGCGCCCACCACGCGCAACCTGCTGGTCGTGGCCGATGCGGCGCGGCTGGCGCCGCTCACGGCACTTTTCGACGCCATGCTGGACCGCGGCGGGCATGTGACGTTGGCGCTGCGCGCGGGCGCAGTCGACGCCGAGTTGCAGGCGCAGTTGCCGGTGGCTGTCGAGGTACAGACGCTGCCCCCCGACACGGCCTGGCTGACCGGGTTGGCGGAGCCGCTGCGCTGGGCCGACCAGCTTTGCCTCGCCCTGCCGGCTGCCACCTACCCCGCGCTGGCCGATGCGATCCGCGGCCAGCGGCTGCGCCTGGAATCCGGCTTCGCCTTTGCGTTGGTGGATGCCGATCTCGCCTGCGGCTACGGCGCGTGCCTGGCCTGCGTCGTGCCGCTCGGCAACGGCGGCCTGACCCGCGCCTGCGTCCACGGCCCGGTGATCGACCTGCTCGAACTGGTCAGCAGCTAAAGTGAAGAGGGATTGAAACCTAAACTTCCGCCTTATCGTAGGTGCGGTTCGTAACCGCACGTAGAGCCTGCTATTTGTAGAGATCCCTTTGACGAGGCGGCGCTGAGGTTCGCAGAGAGAAACCTGGTGCGATTCTGCGTGTCTCTGCATCTCTGTGCCCCTGCGTTGAAGTAGGTATACTTCGAGCGGACATAAGGTGCGTTTCTGTCACCCTCTCACCCCCTCACCCCCTCACCCTCTCACCTTGTCGAGTATAGCATTGCCAATGACGCTCCCCAGGTCAGCGTGAAGACACCACGCTCTGAGCAAAGAGTGAGCACTTTTCGGTCTGGCGCCGGAACGCGCGACTCGCTATGCTTGTCGGCAGCATCACAGGCAGCACGGGCAGCTCACATGGGAGGAATAACGATGGCAGACAAGTGTCCAGAAGGAACCACCTGGCAGTTGGTCAAATGCGGCAGTCCCACCAAAGCGCCGCACAAACGCGAGAAAACGCCTGGCGTCTGCAGCCGCACCAAAGGCTTCTGCGTGCCCCCGACGCCCGACTGGACCTGCTGGCAGCATGGCAAGGACTACGTTCTGGTGAAGAACCCGCGCCATTTCAAAGACTGCGCCGATGCGGTCGCCACCTTCAACCAGGAGGCGGCGCAAGGTCAGTACGAAGCCAATACACAGCCCTTTCTGCGCTACACCAACCCGGCGCCAAAGCTGGTCAAAGCCGACGGCCAGTGGACGGCCAGCACTGCGCTGCGCTGGTCGGTGGATGCCAGCAAGACCATCGTGAACCTGCCCGATATTTCCTGGGACGACATGAGCGACGCGGACAAAGCCGCAGTCCAGCGCGCCACCGATGCGCTACTGGCGCACGAAGAAGGGCATGTCCAAATGGCCGTGGATTATGCCGCCGAACTGTCGGCCAACGGCGGCGACAAGGTTACCGCCACCGGCGCCACGGAGCAGGCGGCGCGCGACGCGCTCAAGCAGCGGATCGCCGCGCGGGGACAGGAGGTGGTGGCAGAGTTGGGCAAACGCAACGGCGCCTACGACGACACGACGCAGCACGGGCAGACGCAATCCAGCCTGCCCGGCGGCGTCGACGCGCGCCTCGACTGCCCATAGCGTGGCAGCCGGATAGAATAGACCGCGGATTAGGCGGATTGGGCGGATTAG
>JAPKMV010000926.1 GCA_026645635.1 Caldilineaceae bacterium | reverse complement strand
ATCTCGTAGACCGCCGCCCGCCCCTCGCCCCTCGCCCCTGTCTTCATGCCAACAGCATACCGGCGGCGGGGGGTGGATGTATAGACACTTTGGTGTGGTTGGGAGTGTTGTTTTGTCTACATCGGAACCAATCAGCCAGTAATCGGGGGGAGAGGCGAGGCGCCAACGTCAAAATCCGTGATTCACGACTGGCGAGGGAGAAGGTTTCTAAACCGGACGGCAGGCGGATGCCATGCGCAGGGGCGCCAACGCAGCGGACCGCCGTGCAGCCGCTGGTTGTTTCCGCCGCGGCGCTGTCACGCCGCAACGCGACTGCGCGCCTCGATTTCCTGCCGGACGCGGTCTCCCACCTTCGCCTCAACCAGTCTCAAGTCGTAGTTGTTCTGGAGATTCAGCCAAAACTGCGGTGTCGTGCCGAAGTAGTGCGCAAGCCGCAACGCAGTGTCGGCGCTGATGCGGCGCGAACTGGCGAGGATCGCTGTGATCCGATTGGCTGGAACATGAAGCGCGGTCGCCAGCGCGTTGGCGCTCAAACCAAGCGGTTCCATGAAGTCGTGCAGCAGAATGTCGCCCGGGCGCACCATTGACAACGCACGTCCTGTCACAACATCCGAAAAGTCGATGGCGCCAAGGTCTTCAATGTGGATGGGCATTTTGTACCTCCCGTTGTTCTATACTCGACAAGGTGAGAGGGTGAGGGGGTGAGAGGGTGACGAAAACGCACCCTATACCCGCTCGAAGTATAGTCAGTGATAATCGACGACTTCCACGTTATACGCATCGCCCCCGTCAAATGCGAAGCATATTCGCCACTGGCTGTTGATTCGGATACTCCATTGCCCCACTCGATCACCACTTAACTTCTCGAGCCGATTTCCTGGTGGCACACGCAGGTCTTCGATTTGATGTGCTGCGTCAAGTAATGCCAGCTTTTCTGCTGCACGTTGCTGAATATCGCGCGGCAACCTGCGCACTTCCATGCCTGCAAAGATGGCAGCTGTGGTTTTGTCGGCAAACGACCGAATCATACAGGGTAAGGTATTACGTTTTACGGAATACGTCAAGCCGCAGTGCCGTGTCTGTGATGATGGCCGCGTCGCTTGCCAGTGAACTCGTATTCGGGAAGCTTATCGTCACTTTGCCCAGATTCGATCACTTGGCTGTAGCGGTAATAGCTTTTTGGCACGCAAAGACGCAAAGGCGCAAAGCGTTTTCTCCTGGCGTCTTTGCGCCTACCAAGAAATTAGAAACTTCCGTTGCGAGGCGGGAACTGCTCGCAGCGAAAATTGCAGCTTTCTATCCGGCTAGATGGCGGCGAGCCGCCTTTTTCACTTTGCGTGAGATTCCTTATTGCCGATAAAGTCTACTGTATATGAAGTAACCCTAGCGCCCTGGCCTTAGCCACCGCCTCCGTGCGCCGCTGGACCTGGAGCTTCTCGAAGATGCGCCGGTTGTGCCCCTTCACCGTGTCCAGCGCCAGGTAGAGCCGCGCGCCGATCTCCTGGTTCGACAGCCCCTCGGCGATGAGCTGCAGGATTTCCAGTTCGCGCGGGCTGAGGGGTTCAAGGAGGGGCGAGGGGCGGGGGGCGAGGGGCGAAACGACAGCATCCGGGAGGGACAGCGCTGACGTGGGAAACGCCGCCAGCAGCCTGGCGACGTACTGCGGCATGATGCCGCGTGTGGCGGCGACGGCCAACAACTCTGCCATCGGCGCGCCTTCGTCGACGAAGAGGCGGACGAAGCCGCCGGGTTCCGCCAACGCCAGCGCCTCCGCCAACCATTGCAGCGCGGCTTCGGTTTCACCCTGTACCTGGTGCGCCAGCGCCTGGAGCACCGTCACCCGGAGCAGGTCATCCTGCCAACCTTTGGCTTCCACCGTCGCGCGCAGAGATGCCAGCGACGCCAACGCGGCCGCCCCGTCACCTTGCGCCAACTGCACGTGCACCTGGCAAAACGGAAGCGTGTAGCGGTGCGCCAGGTGGGCGGCGGCATCCAGCTTGCCCTGGCGCAGCAGCACATCCACCTGCGCGGCCGCAATTTCCGGCAGCATCCGCTGGAGATGCGGGCGCTGCGCGGCCGCTTCCGCTTCGACCAACTTTGCCCACGCCGCGGCGACCTCGCCCCGCGCCAGCCGCAGCCGCGCCAGCATCACTTCGACGGC
>JAPKMV010000925.1 GCA_026645635.1 Caldilineaceae bacterium | reverse complement strand
TGAGCACGCCGGAGATGAGCAGGGTGTCCCCCAGAGGCAGCAGCGCCGCCACAGCGGCGATCACCGCCAGCATCACGCCCGTGTACACCGGCCAGTTGCGCAAGATGCTGGGGCTGTGGGGCATGCGGTCGATAGTCCACCGGGCGCGCAGCGCGGCCAGTTGCCCCTGGCTCAACAGCAGCAGCCCGGCCAGAAAGTACACGATGATCGCCGCCACCACTGTTAGATCCACATCCTGGCGCGCCAGCGTCCAAAACTGTGCGCGCGTCACACCCAGGCGCAGGGCGCCGGCCAGCAGAATCAGCAGAATGCCCCAGCCGATCCAGCGCCCCAGGAAGATGCGCAGCAGCGCTGTGCGATCCGACTGCGCCGGCCGGCTGGTGTCGCGATAGCGCGCCGAGGTTTGGGCGAGATACAGTTCGTCTGGCTGCAAGGCGAGGCGGTTGAGATCGTCGGTGAAATCGGTGGCCACAGTCCAGGCCGCCAACAAGATGATGGCAGCAATCACAAAAGCGCCATCGAAAAAGACCTCATCGGCGCGGGTGAGCATGGCGTCGAGGGGTGGCAGGCCGCCCTGGGCAAACCAGACCAACAGCCGCGCCCCCAGCACCAACAGGACGACCTCGGCCACGCGGAATCCGGCGCTGCGGCGCAACCGCTGCCCCGGATGCGCCAACCAGGTTGAGGTGAGGCAGCCGACCACCGCCACGGCAATGCCTAACACCAGGATCGTCCAGCGCACGGCGGCCCCCAGCCACGGCATGTACTCGCGCACAAACACCTGCGCGACGACCACCACGCTGGCTGTCATGACCACGATCAGCAGCGGACGCAGCAGCGAATCCAGCCACGACTCGTCGTACTGCTCCCCAGCCTGCGGTTCCGTCGTTCCTTTTGGCTCCACACTCGGTTCGATGGTCATACGCCGCCCCTTGCCATCTCTACCCACCCTCGGCCAACATGCGCAGGTCGCTTTCCCAGATGACGCTGCGGATATCCACGCCCAGCCGTTCACCGCGCGCACGCAGGACGCGCAGATCACGCTGCTGGGCGCAGATCAAGACCAGCACATTCGTCCCGCGACGATAGGCGGCATGCAGCGCCCACAGGCTTCGTTCGTCCAGGTGGGGCGTCACGACCAGCAGCATCGACCCCCAAGGCGCACTGTTCACCTGCGCCGGCAGCCAGTCGGCAAATTCCTCGGTGCGCGGGTGCATCTGCACGCGCGCCAGCAGGCTCAGCAGCGCCATCAGATGCTCCTGGCCGCCGCGTTGAGCCAGCGGCAGCGCCATCGCATCCGCCAATGGGTCCTGGCCATTGGTGCACAGCCCCACCGGCTGCCGCTGCCCGATCAAGTGCGCCGCCACCGAAGCTGCAACGACAATGGCCCATTCGCTGCTGCCGATGGCGCTGCGCGCCGGATAGGCATTGCGGTTGAGATCGAGCACAATCGTCACCGGCGCCTCCTTCGACGGGTCCAGCTTCTTGACGAGCAGGGTGTCGGTGTGAGCTGTGGCCTTCCAGTGGACGCCGCGCAGGCTGTCCCCACTGCGATAGCCGCGCACGCCGGCCATGCGCGCCGGATCTTCCAGCAGCCGCTGCGGGGTGCGCAGCCCGCCAAAGGGGGAGCGGCTGGGCAGACCCAGTTTCTCCAGCGGCAGCACTTCGGGATAGACGATCAGCGTGTTGGCGGCGGTCTCTTCCCAGCGCGCGTTGACGAAGCCGAAGAGATCGCCGGTCTGCATCCGCAGAGGGCCGACGGTGAAGTAGCCGCGATGTTTGCAGAGCAGGCGATAGTCGTGCACGGCCAGCGAACGGGCGCCGAGGCTGATGACCAGGCGATAGTCATGCTGATCCTTGAGGTCCAGCGGCACAGCTTCCTGCAACTGCACCCAGGGCAGCGGCAGCCAGCCGCGGTTATGCAGTTTCAACCGCACGGTCACCCGTTCATTGGCAAACGCGCGCCCGGGCATCTCCCGGGTGATCACCAGACGCGCCAACGCGTGGCGCAGCCAGAGGTGGCTGAACACCCACACCCCGCCCACCACGTAGACGAGATAGTAGGCCCAGTCCATGCGCAGCAATGCGGCCACGGCAAACAGGATGATCAATGCCCAGAAGATGTTGTGCATAAAATTGTTTCGAGAAGGCGAATGACTGAG
>JAPKMV010000924.1 GCA_026645635.1 Caldilineaceae bacterium | reverse complement strand
GCGATTCCCAGGCCGGCGGCTTCTTCCCGGCGGAACTGAAATACGCGGGCTACGACGGCATCGTCGTTTTGGGTCGCGCCGCGCAGCCGGTCTACCTGTGGCTCAAGGATGGCCAGGCCGAACTGCGCGACGCCAGCCATCTCTGGGGGCTGGGTGCGTGGGAGACCGAGACCCAGGTGCGCGCCGGACTGGGCGACGGCAAAATCGAAGTGGCCTGCTGCGGCCAGGCAGGCGAGCGCCTCGTGCGCATGGCCGCGATCATGAACATGCGCAACCGCGCCTGTGGTCGCACCGGGCTGGGCGCAGTGATGGGGTCAAAGAATCTCAAGGCGATTGCCGTGCGCGGGACGCAGCGCCCGCCGGTGGCCGACACCAAAGGCGTCAAGAGCATCGCCGCGCTGGGTGCGAAGGAACTCAAGACCAACCGCGGCATGCAGGAACTGGCCGAGTTGGGCACAGCGGGCGTCGTCATGGGCCAGCAGTTTGCCGGCGGGCTGCCGACGCGCAACTATCAGAGCGGCGTCTTCGACGGCTGCGAGGACATTTCCGGCGAGCGCATGGCGGAGACGATCCTGGTGGATCGCGACACCTGCTATGCCTGCGCCGTGCGCTGCAAGCGCGAGGTGGAGCACGAGGGTCGTTATTCCTTCCCGCGTGAGCTGGGCGGCCCGGAATACGAGTCGCTCGCCACCTTTGGCTCCTACTGCGACGTGCGCGACCTGACCGCGGTCAGCCGCGCCAACGCGCTCTGCAACGATTGGGGGCTGGACACTATCTCCGCCGGCGCCACGATCGCCTGGGCCATGGAATGCTTCGAGGCCGGCATCCTGACGCCGGCGCAGACCGATGGGCTGGCGCTGCGCTTCGGCGACGCCGACGCCATGCTGGCGGCGCTGGAGGCGCTGGCCTTTCGCCGCGGCAAGCTGGGCGAACTGTTGGCCGAAGGCTCCGCCCGCGCGGCGGCCACCCTGGGCAAAGCGGCGCAGGATCGGCTGATCACCATCAAGGGCAGCGAAGCGCCGGCGCACATGCCCCAGGTCAAGCGCAGCATGGGGCTGATTTACGCGGTCAATCCTTTCGGCGCGGATCACCAGTCGAGCGAGCACGACACATCCTACGAAGAGAACTCCGGCGAACGCAGCCTGGGCTGGCTGGCGGAACTGGGGCTGACGCGCCCCGTCCCCGCCACCGACCTGGGCGCCGAGAAGGTGGAGTTCACGCTGATCACCCAGTATTGGACGAGTCTGATGGACAGCATCAACCTCTGCCAGTTCGACTGGGGCGCGACCTGGCAGTTGTACGGCCCTGTCACCGCGCCGCAGATCGTCAACGCAGTGACGGGCTGGGACACGGACATCCGCGAGTTGATGGCGGTGGGAGCGCGGCGCGTCAACCTGATGAAGGTGTTCAACGCCCGCGAGGGCTTCACCCGCGACGACGACAAGCTGCCGCGGCGTCTCCACGAACCGCTGATCGGCGGTGTCAGCGACGGGATGCGCGTCAGCGAGGAAGAGATCGAGTGGGCCAAAGATCTCTATTACCGCATGGCCGGCTGGGATGTGGAGACGGGCAACCCGACGCCGGAACGGTTGGATGAATTGGGGATCGGCTGGGCGAAGACGTTCTTCCCCTCGTGATTCACCCGCGCCGCCCCGGCCCGTCGACGATGCGCCCGGGGCGGGCGTCGGTGTGCACGCCATCCGCCAACACGCGCACCCCGTTGACCCACACGTCGTACACACCTTCGGCGAGCTGGTGCGAATCCTCGAAGGTGGCGCGGTCGCCGATGGTGGCCGGGTCGAAGATGACCACGTCGGCGTAGCAGCCCGGCTGGAGCAGCCCGCGCTCGCGCAAACCTAGCCGCGCGGCCACGGCCCAGGTCATCTTGTGGATGGCCTCCTCCAACGTCAGGACCTGCTCCTCACGCACATACTTGCCCAGCACCCGCGGGTAGGTCCCGTAGGCGCGCGGATGCACCGGGCCATACGGCGTGCTCCAGGCCGGGTCATGGCCGCCGGCATCGGTGGAGATCTTGATCCAGGGCAGCGTGAGTTGGCGCCGCACATTCTCCTCGCTCATCGAGAAGTAGATCGTGCCGATGTCGTCGCCCTCGGCCAGGATCAGGTCAAAAGCGGCGTCGATCCAATCCTGTCCGCGCTGCGC
>JAPKMV010000923.1 GCA_026645635.1 Caldilineaceae bacterium | reverse complement strand
CAGACGGTGCAGAACATCCTGTGTGTTGTCGGTGGAGCCATCGTCGATGACGATGATTTCCAGGGCCTGATAGGGCTGGCGCAATATACTCGCGATTGCAGCCCGAATCCAGCCAGCTCGATTATAAGTGGCGATAATCACGCTGATTTGATGCTCAGAATGACCATTTGAGCGGTCTGTCGTCATGGTGGATAGCAGGATGATTGGTCTGTAAAAAGATCATCGGCAGATTGACTCATGGGTTGCTTGTCTCTTTGCGACCCGGCGCTGCCAGCCACATAAAGAGTACCACAGGCTGCTTGCATCCCCATAAGATGAGCGGTGATTTCTGTGTTGAAGTCGGCGACTTGCCGCCAGCCTCTCACAGATGGCCGCGCCGCCGCAGCGAATGGCGGGTCACGGTCAACAGCTCCTGGCGATAGCGGGCGACGTCCGCCGACAGGTTGGCGCCATGAATGCGTTTCTGGAGCGTGACCTGCGTCATGGCGATCAGCGGCGCACCCGCGTCGCAGGCGCGGGCAAACCAATCGCTGTCGCAGCCGAGGGTCAGGGTTTCGTCGAACGGGCCGACCAGGTCGAACAGGCGGCGCTGTGCCAGCAGTGCGCCCGGCGTGTAACCCGCGACCGGATGCTCCAGCCAGCCGTGGGCGTAGGCCGGCGGCAGCGGCGTTCCCGGCTGCAAGAAGCGCCGCACCTGCCCGATGACGCCCAGGCTGTCAGGGCATTGGGCGAGACCGGCGAGGCGCGCCGCCAGGCTGTGCTCCGGCCACAGATCGTCGGCGTCCAGAAAGGCGATCAAGTCACCTTGGGCCGCGGCCAGCCCGAGATTGCGCGCTGCGGCCAGCCCGCGTCCAGGCTGATCGAGCAGCCGCACATGCGGGAAAGACAGCGCCGCTTCACGGCTCCCATCGGTGGACGCGCCATCCACCACCACCACCTCGACGGGCGTCACCTGCTGTGCGGCGATGCTGTGCAGCGCGTCGCGCAGATACGGCATGGCATTGCGCGCCGGCACGATCACCGAGACCAAGGGCTGCTTCATCTACCGAATGCCTGTTCCAGGATCGCCTTTGCCAGTTCTGGCAGATGCTCGGCTGTCATCGTATCCGCGTTGCTCGATTCTGGCCATCAGACCGGCTCCCTGGCTGGCGGCTTGCCTGCCGCTTCTGCCCGAAACAGCGCTATGACCGCCGCCGTCGCATCGGCAGCGCGTTGGCGCACCCCTGGATCATCCTCGGTAGGCAGCGGCGGCAGGGGCGCACCATCCCTCAGCGCAGTAAGGAGTGCGGAGAAGTAGGAGCCGTAGCGGCCGCGGCGTTGGTGAAATGGCATTCGGCGTGCGCGGTTGAATTCGTCGTTGCGGTAGCGCTGACGCAGCCTCCTATAGCTGCCGCTCACCGCGCGATAGAAGTCGCCCCATTTCCCGCGCAGTCCACTTTCTGCGCCGTACCAGTTGCGCCTGGCAATGAAGCTCAGCCCACCCAAATGGCACAGGTCGCGAGTATCCATTACAGCCAACGCCCCGCCGCGCTGTTGCAGCGCCAGGTTGAGCACCTTGCCGGTGTCGAACCAGTGGCGCGGACCAGCCAGGTCACGCGCTGCCAGCCAGGGCTGCATCGCCGCCGGGATCTGCTGCCAGCCCCGCCTCTCGAAGCCGAGACCCTGGGCGTGAATGAAATCGGTGAGTGCCTGATTGTCATAGATGGCAAAGTACGTGCCACCCAAGAGCAGGCCGGACGCTGTGCGGTCATGTTCCCCGCAGACGACATCGTCGCTGGGATGGAACACCCCGTCGCCTGGACGCATCCACAGCGGCGCGCCGGCAAAGACGCCGACATGGTCGGTGACGCGCGGCGTGATCGCGTCCATGAACGGCCCTACGGCCAAAATGTCCGAATCCATGAAACAGAAATACGGCTCCTGGCAGCGCGCCTGCAGATAGTTGAGCGCGTCGTGGTGGGCCAGCGGACGATTGGTGGGGATAACTAGCAGCTCGGCTCGCGGCTCGCCGGCGGTGAAGGAGCGCAATTGGGCCACTTCGCCTTCAGCGCAGCCGTTGGCCACCAACCGGAAGGCGCAGTTTGACCAGCGCAGAAGACTGGGCACAAGCGGAAGCAGATAACCCACCGAGCCAGGTACGTAGACGATATGAAACATCAGCGC
>JAPKMV010000922.1 GCA_026645635.1 Caldilineaceae bacterium | reverse complement strand
GCAGTCCGCCCGCCAGTTCCGCAGCCTGGCGGCGCAGCGCTTCGATCTCGGCGTCTAGCCAGGTGGCCGCAGCCAGGTGGTCGCTGCGCCGGTCGGCATAGGCGCCGCCCGCAGCGGCGATGCGCGCTTCCTGTGCGGCGAGCTGGCGGCGCAGCGCGTCGCTCTGTACTTTGAGTTCCTGCGCCTGGCGTTCCAGGTCGGCCTGGCGCGCGGCCAGGACAGCCTGCTCCTCCACCGCGCGTTCCAACTCGTGGTGCGCGCCGTTGCGCGTGCCGTCGGCGCCGTGGCGGGCCAGGTAGATGTCCAGGTCGCGCTGCAGTTGGTCGACCAGGTTCAGCCCCAGCAGCGCGTTGACCGTCTCCACCAGCAGGTTCTGTGCGGCGGTGTCTTGGGCCAGGGCGAAGATTTTCTCGCCGTCGAAAAAGAAGATCTCTGCCAGCCCCGGCGGCACGAGTTCGCGCAGCAGCGTCTCCCGCTCCTCCGGCGCCAGCGTGGTCAGGGGTGCACCGTTCTCCCAGACCCACAGTTCGTGCTGCACGCGGCCGTTGACCACCGCCCACTGCCGCCGCACGCGGTAGTCCACCCGCTTGCCTGCGCCGGTGAAATCGAAGCGCAGTTCTACGGCGGTGGGTGCGCCAGGTGCGGCCGCGCGGTGAATGTGCTGCTCCAGCCAGGTGGCATACTCCTGCTGGCCGACGCGGCTGGCCAGCGCGGCCGGGCCGTGCAGACAGAGGCGGACGCCTTCGACAAAAGTGGTCTTGCCGACGCCGTTCTTGCCGCTGAAGAGCACCACCGGCCGGTCGAATTGGCCATCCGTGGCCGGCGTCAGGTCGAAGGTGTGGACGCCGCCATAGATGCCAAAATTCTCAAAGGTCACACTGCGTAGCAGCATAGATCACTCAATCTGATGCGGGATTGGAATAGACCGCGGATGAGGCGATAAAATCAGCGAAAACCCGCCTCATCCGTCAAATCCGCGGTCTATCTCTCCCGCCAGTTCGCGCTGTGCGTCGGCCAGCACCTGGTCCAGAGCGCGCCAGTCCTCGCCCAGCACCTTCTCGATGGCCTTGTGGATCGTGGCGCGGCGGCGCATCCCGTAGTGCTGCCATTCCGCGTCCAGCAGCTTCTGCACCAGGCGCAGCGGCACGTCGGCGTCCGCCGTCACGTCCGCCAGAATCTCTGCCTCCAGTGCACCCGGCGTGGGGATGTCGTTCACTTCCCACGCCAGCGTGCGCCCGGTGACTTCCCGGTAGATGGCTGGCAGCGAGTCGGCCCAGTCCTGCCGTTCGGCGATCCAGAGGCGGCGAATCTCGCGCAGTTCGTCCTCACCGATCAACTGGAAACCGGCGTCGTAGCCCTGAATCGTCCTCTCGGTCTCCAGCAGGTCGCGCAGCAGCTGCTTGGAGAATTCCAGCGTGTAAGTGCGATAGAGCACCCGACCATCCTTGGTGGTCTTGATGCGCCCGTCGCGGCCGCGGTATTCGCGCTGTTCGGGCTTGTTGGCCGGGTCCTGCGTATCGGCCAGGCGGTCGCGGAACTCCAGCAGCGGGATCATCCACTCCTCGCCGTTATCGATCATCGCCTCCATCGAGCGGTCCCGTTCCACCACCGTGCAGACCCAGCAGCCGAAGCGGCTGTTGCCGCACGACGCGGTGCTGGTGTCGATCACCAGCGGGCACTCGCCGGACTGCGCCGAGCGGTAGAGCGCGGCCAGTTGGCGGTTGTCCGACCCCCACGGCGAGGGAACCTGGCTCAGGTAGGTCCACACGTCGTTGACAGTGAAATACTCGATGGGCATATAGACCCAGGCGCCGGGCAACTGGCCGTGGCGCGCCAGTTTGTAACCGGCGACGCGGTGCAGGTTCATCACCTGGTCGCGTGTGACGCTCTCGCCGCGGCGCGTGCCCAGCACCAGGATCACCTCGCCATGTTCGGCCACCTGTTCCAGGATGAAGCGGTTGGAGGCCCGAATCTTGAGCCGCTCGGTGCACCAGCGAAAATTGTCGTTGGGTGCGGGGTAGCCGCGGCCGATCAGGTTGACCCAGAAGGTGTCGTCCAGCGTGGGCGTCAGCTTGCGCGCCGTGAAGGGCATCTGCTGTTCCGCCGCCACCCGGTTGATACGGTCGAGCGCATCGTTGATGTAATCGACGATCATCGGCGTCTCC
>JAPKMV010000921.1 GCA_026645635.1 Caldilineaceae bacterium | reverse complement strand
GCCGGTCTGCACTTCCGGGTCGCCGAGGATATTATCGGCGGGGATGCGGGCGTTGTCGAAGATGATCGCCGCGGTGTCGCTGGCGCGGATGCCCAGCTTCTCCTCCACCTTGGCGATGATCACGCCGGGCGTGCCAGCCTCGACCACAAAGGGCTTCATGCCGGCGCGGCCGGCCTTCTTGTCCACGGTAGCCCAGACGACGACCATGCCGTCCGATTCCTCTAGCGCCAGCTTACCGCTGGTGCAGAAGATCTTCTGGCCGTTGATGATCCACTCGTTGGTTGCCGGGTCGAAGGTGGCGGTGGTCTGGATGTTGCCCGTGTCCGAACCGGCCTGCGGCTCGGTCATGGCCATCGCCCCCCACTTGGCAGGGCCTTCCGTGTAGCGGGTGAGGAAGCGCTCGATCTGCTCTGCCGTGCCGACGGCCTGCACCGCGGCGCCGCCCAGCCCGCCGCCGGGAATGCAGAGGTAGATGCCGGCGTCGCCCCAGCTCAACATCTCGATCATGTGGACAAGCATCATCGTGCCGGTGCTCTGCCGGTCTTTGGCTTCTGGCGGGGCGTCCATGACTGCGACGCCGCCGTGACCATTGCCGTTGCCATTTGCCGCCATGACCGCCTGCTTCTTGGCTGCGGCGCGCGCCTTGGCTGCGGCGATGCTGGCGCGTTCCATTTCCTGCATCTGCGGCAGCATCATAGCGACATACCGCAGGGGACGTTCGTGTTCGTTATCGTCCAGGCGCCGGCTGTCGGGACGCATGGCGTTTTCCGCCACGATCTGAACGCCGCGCAGTTGCTTCTCGATTGCTTCCGGTGTCTTGAATTGAATTGCCATTGTGAGTTCCCTTTCGCCTATGTCAAGCGATTTGGCAAATCGCTCTACATTTCTTTATGCCAGCACCGCGCCGTCCATCGTCACGAAGCCGCGCCCGTTGCGCAGCCACAGCTCGACCGGATGCTCGCGGATGTAGCCGTGACCGCCCAGCACCTGGACGGCGCCGTCGGTTACTTCGAGCACCATCTTGTCGGCGTAGTTCTTGGCCAGGAGAGCAGGCTTCGCCGCGTCTTCGCCCTCATCGAACTTGTAGGCAGCCTCCCAGACCATCAGCCGCGTCGCTTCGATCTCGATGCGCATGTTGGCCAGCATGAAGGCGATGCTCTGGCGGTGGGCAATCGGTTCACCGAACGCCACGCGCTCCTTGGCATACTTGACCGCGTATTCGTAGGCGGCGCGCGCCATGCCCACGGCCAGGGCAGCCAGGGTGATGCGGCTCAGGGTCAGCAATTTCTGGATGCGAATGCCCTTCAACCCGCCCAGCCGCGCGCCCTTCGGCACGCGCACCTGGTCGAAGGTCACTTCGTACATCTCCAGGGCCTGTATGCCCATGAGTTTGATACGCTTGCCAACTTTGACGCCAGCCGCGTCAGCGGGCACAATGAACGCCTGAGTGACGCCGTTTTCCTGGGCATAGACGAGGAAGAGTTCGGCGTCGGCGGCCAGCGGCACATAGGTCTTGCGCCCGTCGATGACGAATTCGTCGCCTTCCTTGGTGGCGGTGGTCTTGAGTTCGGCGGGGTCGAACTGCACGGTCGGCTCGATCAGCGCGGCGGTGGCCTTGGGGAATTCCTCGTCGCAGAAGCGGCCCAGGTACTCTTCCTTCTGCTTGTCGTTGCCGAACTGGGCGATGGGGATGGCGAAGAGGTTCGGCGTCAGGAGATGGAGCGTGGCGCCCAGGTCGCCCCAGGCCAGTTCTTCCAGGTAAAGGGCGTTGGTGAGGGCAGAGTATTCGCCATACCCGCCATACTGGGCGTCGATGCTGCCGGGCAGCAGCCCGATCTCCCAGCCCATCTGCACGAGACTTTCGGGCACGAACTTGCTTTCTTCGGCCTGACGATAGACAGCACGCAGATTCTTCTCTGCGAAGCGATGCACGGTGTCAACCAGCATCTTCTGTTCGGAAGTCATGTCAAATGAATACATAGCAGCTCCGTTACTGAATGTGGACGGTAGGCCAACGTAGGCTTGCACGGATACGAATGCCAAAGCGGCGAATACAGCATAAGAATTGGCTGTTGTGTCGCGGTTGCCATATGGTTGAACACATAGACCGCGGATTTGGCGGATGCGGCGGATTCACGCGGATTAAGAGAAATCCGCGAGAATCCGC
>JAPKMV010000920.1 GCA_026645635.1 Caldilineaceae bacterium | reverse complement strand
TTCGGTGATCAACTTCCGCCGCGCCCGCCATCCGCTTCTCGACCCGCAGAACGTCGTGCCCATCGACATTTATCTGGACGACGACACCTACCTCATCGTGATCACCGGCCCCAACACCGGCGGCAAAACTGTCACGCTCAAGACCGTGGGGCTGCTCACGCTCATGGCGCAGTCGGGCATGATGATCCCGGTGGACAGTGGCAGCCGGCTGACCGTCTTCGAGGGTGTCTACGCCGACATCGGCGACGAGCAGAGCATCGAGCAGAACCTCAGCACCTTCTCCAGCCACATGACCAACATCATCGACATCCTGGAGGAGGCCGACCCGCACTGCATGGTGCTGTTGGACGAGCTGGGCGCCGGCACCGACCCGGAAGAAGGCTCGGCGCTGGCGATGGCGCTGCTGGAAAACCTGCGCGACCGCGGCATCACCACCTTCGCCACCACCCACTACAGCGACCTCAAGCTCTATGCCCACAACACGCCGGGCGTGCGCAACGCGTCGATGGAATTCGACGTGGAGACGCTCAGCCCCACCTACGAGCTGAGCATCGGTCTGCCGGGGCGTTCGCAGGCGCTGACCATCGCCCGCCGCCTGGGGCTGAACCCGGTGATCGTGGAGAAAGCCGAGTCTGTCGTGCGCCCCGACACGCTGCAGGCCGACTCGCTGCTGGAGGACATCAAACGGGCGCGCATGGAGGCGCTGACCGCGGCGGAGCAGGCGCGGCTGCGCGAACGCCAGGCGCAGCTCCTGGAAGCCGATCTGCGCTATCAACTGGCCGACATCGAACGGGCGCGCCGCGAAGTGGTGGCCGAAACGCGCCAGACCATGCAGCGGGAATTGGACGAAGCGCGCAAAGAGATCGAGCAGATCCGCCGCCAGGCGCGCAATAGCCCGGCCCCCAGCGGCAACAGCGCCGCGCACGACCAATTCCTGGTGCGCGCCGATAAAGAACTGGCGCGACGGCGCCAGTCCACCGAGGAAGTCAACCGCGAGGTGGTCGTGCCCGGCGGCGCCACCGGCCATCCAACCGGCCCCATCGAGGTGGGCGACCGGGTGTGGGTGGCCAGCCTGCAGGCCAGCGGCGAAGTGCTCTCGCTCAACGAAGCAAGCGCCGAAGCCGACGTGCAGCTTGGCAATTTTCGGCTCAAGCTGCCGGTCAAGCGGCTCGAACTGCGCCAGAAAGCCGTGAAGGAAAAGGCAGCAGAGGCGCCGCGCATCACCGTGCAGATGAGTGCAGCGGCCAGCCCGGGCCTGGAGCTTGACCTGCGCGGTGAGCGGGTCGACGAGGGGTTGGATCGGCTGGAACGCTATCTGAACGATGCCTACATGGCGCGCCTGCCCTGGGTGCGCATCATCCACGGTCGCGGCACCGGCGCCATGCGCAGCGCCGTGCGCGATGTTTTGAAAAGCCATCCGCTGGTGGGGACGATGCGCTCCGGCGAAGCCAACGAAGGCGGAGACGGCGTGACCGTAGTCAAGTTGGTGGGAGCCTGAATTGCATTCATGACAACTCATTCGAGTACACACGATCTGGCCAAGATTCATTGCAGCGTCGGCGTGACCGCCTACAACGAGGAAGCCAACATCGGCGAATTGCTGGCGGCGCTGGCTGACCAGCATCTCCATCAAGTAGAAATCGACGAGATCATCGTCGTCGCCAGCGCCTGCACGGACCGCACAGTGCCGATCGTGCGCGAAGCCATGCAGCGCGATGCGCGCATCAAGCTGATCGAGCAGGAACGCCGCGAAGGCAAGACCAGCGCCATCAACCTCTTCCTGCAGGCGGCGCAGACGGAGATCTGCGTGCTGGAAAGCGGCGACACGCTGCCCCACGAGTACGCGGTCGAGCACATGGTGCGCATGTTCCGCGACCCGCAGGTGGGGATGGTGGGCGCGCAGAAGGTGGCCGTCAACACGCCGGATCACATTGTCGGGCTGCTCAGCCACCTGCGTCTGCGCATGGAGCACGAACTCTGCCTGGAGATCCCGCGGCTGGGCGAAATGATCGCCTTCCGCAAAGTGTTCGACCGCATCCCCCCCGACGTGGCCATGGATGAGGCGTTTGTCGAGGCGCTGGTCGTGCGCAAGGGAATGCAGGTGCGCTACGCGCCGGACGCCATCGTCTACAACACCGGTCCGACCACCGTGAGCGACTTTGTGCGC
>JAPKMV010000091.1 GCA_026645635.1 Caldilineaceae bacterium | reverse complement strand
GTTTGCGACAAGGTGGAGCCGATCCTCTACAGCGCCGGCATCAAACGTCACGTGGGCGAAATCGATCTGGTGATTAGTTGCGGCGATCTGCCGCACTATTACATCGAATTCATCATGTCGATGCTCGGCCGGCCCACATACTATGTGCATGGCAACCATGCGCGCACGGTGGAATATCACGCCGGCACCGGCGACCAATGGAAGCAGATGTCCGAGCCGCTCGGTGCGGTCAACCTTCACATGAAGGCGGTGAAAGAGGGTGATCTGCTGCTCGCCGGGCTGGAAGGATCGATCCGCTACAACAGCGCGCCGGAGTATCAGTACACTCAGTCGGAGATGTTGATGAACGTGCTGCGGCTGGCGCCCAAGTTGATGGTGAATCGCGCCCGCTACGGCCGCTACCTCGACGTGTTGGTGGCGCACTCGCCGCCCTGGAAGATTCACGACCAGGACGACTTGCCGCATCAGGGGTTCAAGAGTTTTCTGCGTTTGATGCGTTGGTTCAAGCCGCGCTATCTGCTCCACGGCCACATTCATCTCTACCGCCGTGACGTGGTGACGCGAACCCAATATTTGGAGACGACGGTCATCAACGCCTACCCGTACAAAATTCTGGAACTGGAACCCTTTGCCCACGAATAGCGCGCAATGCAAAGACGCTGTTTATAAAGGTCCGTTTGACGCAGAGTCGCGGAGACGCAGAGGTTCGCAGAGAAAAAACAGAGCAGTTTTACCGATGCGTTCTCTGCGTTTCTCTACATCTTTGCGCCCCTGCGTTGAAATAGGCGGCTTTACAAACAGTCTCTAGGAAGCGAGATCACCAGGTGTATTTCTTACGCCGCTGCGGCTTTGCGGTAAGGCAGTTGGACTCAAGACAATGGCGATGAAGTTGAAGCGGGGCAAGAAAACGACGATTATTGCAACCAACGCCGGCTGGCGCACCGTCTGCCAGCGCCACGCCGAACAGCGCGCCACTGAGGAGGCGCTCGACGCCTGGAAAGCAAAGGATGGCAAAGCCCTGCCCTTCAATTATCGCTGGGAACATGTCCAGATCGTTGCTGGGCTGGCGCTGCACCTTGCCGACCTGACCGGCGCCGACCGCGAAGTTGTGGAGGCCGCGGCGTGGCTGCATGATGTCTGTAAGGGCGAGCCAAACCACGGCGTTGCCGGGGCAAAGGCGGCGCGCACGCTGCTGGAGCATACCGATTTTCCCGCTGCCAAGATCGGCGCGGTGGCGCTGGCCATCAGCCTGCACGTCGGGTTGCAGCGCCCGCCCGGCGCGCCGCCGCTGCAACCGCTGGAGGCCGCCATTCTGTGGGATGCGGACAAACTTTCCAAACTGGGCGTGCAGGCGCTGGCCTACAACCTGAGCATGAGTTTCATGCACGGTTTGACCTTGCCACAGCGCCGCGGAAACCTGCGCGAATTCACCGAATCCGTGCTGAGCCGCACGGTGGCCAGCATGAACACACCTGAGGCGAGTGTCATTGCGCAGCAGCGCTATGACGCCATGCTGGCGATGTTGGCGCTCTGGAAGCGCGAAGAAGAGAACCATCCGTGATGAAATATCACCTGATTACCCTGGGCTGCCCGAAGAACAAGGTCGACAGCGACGGCATCGAGACGCTGCTGCGCACCGCTGATTACCGCGTGACCGATAGTGCGCGCGACGCGGATGTGCTGATCGTCAACACCTGCGGCTTTCTCGAAGCGGCCAAAGAGGAGTCCATCGGCGTGCTCGACGAGCTGGCGCGGCGCAAGCGCAAGCATCAGGTGCTCATCGCCGCCGGCTGCCTGGTGCAGCGCAACGGCGCCGAAGTGCTCCGCCGCGTGCCCAAAGTCGACGGGCTGCTCGGCACCCGGCGCTGGATGGATGTGCTCGAACTGCTCGGCATGATCCGCGGCGGCAACGGCCGGCGGCGCTTGCAGCAGTACGACCTGCTGGGCGACGCGCCGCAGCCTGTGCCCGCCCTCCTGGACGATCCCGTCCACGCCTTCGCCGCTGCGACGCCGCGCCCAAGCCTGGTCACCGGCAGCGCCTATCTCAAGATCTCCGACGGCTGCAACGCGCCCTGCGCCTTCTGCACGATCCCCAGCTTCAAAGGCAAACTGCGCAGCCGCCCACTCGACGCCATCGTGGACGAGGCGCGTGCGCTGGTGGACGCCGGCGCCAGGGAGCTGGTGATCGTGGCGCAGGATTCCACCGACTATGGCCGCGACTGGGGCGAACCGAACAGCCTGCCGCGGCTGCTCGCCGCCATCTGCAACCACACCGACGAACGGCTGCGCTGGGTGCGGCTGATGTACGCCTACCCCGGCCATGTCAGCGATGAGTTGATCGAGGTCATGGCCAGCCAGCCCAAGATCACCCCCTACCTGGACATGCCCTTGCAGCACGGCGACCCGCGCACGCTGCGGCGGATGCGCCGCCCCAGCCGCCCTGAGACGGTCTTCGAGCATGTCGAAAAGCTGCGCCGCGCCATGCCCGACATCGCCCTGCGCACGACTTTCATCGTCGGCTATCCCGGCGAGACTGAGGAGGAGTTCCAGGGCTTGCTCGACTTCGCCCGCGCCATCGAGTTCGACAAGGTGGGTGCGTTCACCTTCAGCGCGGAGCCGGGCACACCCGCTGCGGCGCTGCCTGACCAGGTCGATGACGACATGAAGCAGGCGCGCTACGCCCGCCTCATGGAGCAGCAGCAGCCGATCAGCCTGCGCAAGAACCAGGCGCAGGTAGGGCGTATGCTTGAGATCCTGGTGGAAGGCGAAGGTGAAATCGAAGGCAGCCGTGAACCGCTCTTGCTGGGGCGCAGCTACCGCGACGCGCCGGAGATCGACGGCCTGGTGCTCGTGCCCGGCGCGGGCGGTGTTGCGGCAGGGGAGATAATCCAGGTGCACATCAACGGCGCGATGGAGTACGATCTTGTCGGCGAACTTCTGCGCGGCGAGATCTTCCCCAGCAACCGCGCCGCGATTGAGTTTGCGGTGTAGGGAACACCTCACCCACTCACGTTGACGCCCCATTCATAGACCAACACGCCGCCGTTCCACCCTGTCGCCGCGACGAGCAACATGCCGAAGAGCAGCGCCGCGGTGACCCATAGCCGTGACGGCGCGCTGTCGAGCAGATCGACGCTGACATCGCCGCGGGCGGCGCGCTGCTTCTGACGCCTTGCGCTGCGATAGAGCCAACCCTGGTAGAGCACAAGGCCATAGACCACCAGTTGTCCCAGCCCGACGGCGATATGCCAGTTCAGCACATCGCGATAGGGCGCATCCGGCGGCAGGTTGCTCTGGGCGAAGAGACCGGTCAGCACGGCTGCCACCCCGCCAACCCAGCCCAACGCCAGCAGCAGCCACGCCGTCCAGCGCAGTTGCACCATGTCCGGCCGCCAGATGTAGTAGATCGCCAGCACGCTCCCCAGGAGCAGCAGGGCAATGGGAAAGTGGATCGTGGCCGGATGTAGGTGTTGAAACCAACTCATCGGGAAAACCTCTCACAGAACTTATGCGCCGATTGATGCAAACTACCTTTGCAGGTGGGAAGGAATCTGGCGCGAAGGCGCACAGACGCCAGGAGAAAAACGCTTTGCGACTTTGCGACTTTGCGTGCCAAAAAGCGATTGCCGACAAAGCCTAATGATGATAAACGCAGCCCGAGTCACCTTCTGTAAGATTTGTATAATCAAACCTTAATGCGGCTGTCATCTACTGCCATTATAGTGCACGCCACGGCAGACAACTGAGTGAGGGTAGGGAGCCAACACGATGCAAAAAATTCGTTCGTCCGAGATCACACCCGAACAAGTCTATTTGAATCGGCGCAAGTTTATGGTGACTGCCGGCTCACTGGCGACCGGCGCGTTGGCGCTGGCTGCCTGCAACACCGGTTTTCCGACATCGACGGGAACTCTGACATCGTCGGGAAACGCGGGAAGCGCGGATGTGGGCGCAGCGGTCGCCCCGGAAGTCGCCGCCAGCGACCAGCCCCGGCTGATGCAGTTGCTTGGCCAGGAGGCATTTCCCCCTGCGCTGGCGAGCATGGAGCCTGTGGCCGGCGCCGCCGCCGATGAACTCGGCGACCCGCTCAACAGTTTCCAGGAAATCGTCAACTATAACAACTACTACGAGTTTTCCACCAACAAGGAAGTCGTCGCCAAAGAAGCGCAGGTGTTCACGCCTGCACCGTGGCAGGTGGAGGTGACGGGTCTGGTCAACCAGCCGACGACCTTTGGGCTGGAGGACCTCTACAGCCGTTTCACCCAAGAGGAGCGCATCTACCGCCTGCGCTGCGTCGAGGCGTGGTCGATGGTGATCCCGTGGGTGGGCTTCTCGCTGGGCGACCTGCTGCGGGCCGTAGAGCCGACCTCGGCGGCCCAGTATGTCAAGTTCACTTCGATCCTGCGCCCGGAGGAGATGCGCGGCCAGCGTTCCAATTTGCTCGACTGGCCCTATCGCGAAGGGCTGCGCCTGGACGAGGCCATGCACCCGCTGACGATCATCGCCACCGGCATGTACGGCCGCCCGATCACCAACCAGCAGGGCGCGCCGCTGCGCCTGGTCGTGCCGTGGAAATATGGCTTCAAGAGCATCAAGGGCATCGTCAAGATCGAACTCACCGACACGATCCCGGAATCGACCTGGCAATCAGCCGCGCCGAATGAGTATGGCTTCTACGCCAATGTGAACCCGCAAGTGGATCATCCGCGCTGGTCGCAGGCGTCGGAGCGGCGCATCGGCGAGTTTGGCCGCCGGCCAACGTTGATGTTCAACGGCTACGAAGAAGAGGTTGCCGGCCTCTATGCCGGGATGGATTTGAGCCGGAGTTTTTGAGTTGCGAGGGGCGAGGGGCGAAATCATCCGAACTGCGAGCGTAAGCGAGCACCGCAACGCGTGATAGAGCAATAACCCAATAGGCCAAGATCCAAACATGACGACAGACAAGCGCACACAACCGGAGAGATCAATCGCAACCTACTTGCGTCGCAACTGGTTCTGGCTGGCGGTAAATTTTGCCGCCGCGCTGCCGCTGCTCGTGCTGCTGCGCGACTTTGCACAAGATAATCTGGGCGTTGACCCGATCAACACCATCAACAACGCGACTGGGCGGGCGTCCATCGCCCTGCTGCTGCTTTCGCTGGCGGCGACGCCCTTGCACACGGCCTTCGGGTTCCGCCGCGGTCTGACGGTGCGCAAGTCGTTGGGGCTGTGGGCCTTTGTCTACGCCAGTTTTCATCTGCTCAACTTCGTCGGGCTGGACTACGGCTTCGACGTGCAGTTTCTGCTGCAGGATGCGCTGCTGAACAAACCGTACATTGTGGCGGGGCTGGTCGCCTTGCTCATCCTGCTGCCGCTGGCGATCACGTCGACCCGCGGCTGGATGCGGCGGCTGGGGCGCAACTGGAAGCGGCTGCATCGCCTCGTCTACGCGGCCGGTGTGCTGGCGGTGCTGCATTTTCTCTGGCAGGCCAAAGCAGCCGAGCGCGGGGAGCCGCTGCTCTACGGGTTGGCGCTGGCACTCTTGCTGTTTGTGCGCATCCCCGCAGTGCGCCAACGCATCGTCGCGCTGCGCCAGCGCATCACCGGCGCTCCTCCACAGCCGGTGCGCCGGACGCCAGCCAAATCCACGCGGCAGGCTGCCAACGGCGCCGACTGACGCCGCTGTTTCACAATTCCAAGTCACGTTCACATTGCTGCTGTGCAGTGACGCACAGCAGCAGGTGGCTGCGCCGATTATCCTGGGGGCAACGAATCACGCACTACGCGAGACTGTGACGAGAGGAGAAGCCAGCCATGCGTCAGATTATCGAAATTGTCGTACTTGCCGCTCTGGTGATCATCCTGACGGCGCTGCCTGGCCACGCCGGGGAGCGCGCCGGCGCAGCGTCCGCCGCGCCGGCCACTGCTGCATCGTCTGAGCCGCGAACCGCGGGTGACCTCTTCTGGGCGTTTGAGGCGATTGCCGGCGGCTGAGAGCCTGTTTGTAAAGATCTCTTTGACGCAGAGACGCGGAGGCGCAAAGGTTCGCAGAGAAGAATTGGGGGGCGATTCTACGGCAGTTTCTCTGCATCTCTGCGCCTCCGCGTTGAAGTGAGTGGTTTTACAAACAGACTCTGAGCAGGGCGCGGCGCTATTTGGCGGAGGCGCCAGCGATGATGCGCGTCTGCATGGAGTGACGCTGCGTGCAGCCAGATTTGCATGACGGGCGCGGGCGTGGAAAACTGGATGCCATGAACATGTTGATGAACCTGCGCCGTACCCCTCATCTGACCTTGTTGCTGTTTGTCGCTGTGACGCTGCTGGCTGCCTGCGGCGATGAGGCGCCGCCGCCAACGCCCACAGCAGCGCCGCCGCCTGCCTTGCTGGGCGCAAACCTGCTCGCCGCACCGGCGGTGCAGATTGCGTGTGACACCGGAGAGGGCGCGCAGATCCACTGCGCGCACGCTGCCGACGGCGCGCGTATGACGGTTTCCACCAACGCGTCCACCTTTGCACGCTGGGCAGTGCAGTTTGATGCGGAGGGCGCCCCCCTCACCGGCAACGAGACGCTGACGCTGCACGCCCGGCGCACCGGCGCCCTCACGCCGAATCTTTATCTGGTCGAGCAGGATGGCGACCGCATGTCGCTGCCACTCACCCGCTACGGCCTGGCTGACGACTGGGCGACGCTCCACATCCCCCTGCGCGAGGTGCGGGATGACAGCGGCGCGCGGCCGGACTTTGCCACCGTGCGCGAGCTGCAAGTGGTCTTCGAGTGGAGCGACCAGGCCGGGGTCTTCGAGATCGGCGCGCTGCAATTTGACCCGGTTTGGGACGAACCCGTGACCGTCGCCCCGGCATCGGCTGAGCTGGCGACAATGCTGCGGCTGCCCGCCGGTTTCACCGCCACTGCGGTTGCCGACAACTTGCGTGAGATAACGCAGATCGATTTCACGCCGCAGGGCGACATGCTGGTCAGCCTGCAAAATGGCCGCGTCTGGCGTTATTTTGACGAGAGCGGCGACGGCGTCTATGACCGCCGCCAACTCTACGACGCCGGCTATGTGGAACTGGTCGGCCTGCTCCATGACCCGCAGGACGGCGCCGTCTGGCTTGGCGGGCGCGGCCAGTTGATCCATACGCTGGACAGCAACGGCGACGGCGCCGCGGATGTGCGCACGGTGCGCATCGACGGGCTGCCCTGGGGCCGTCACCAGAACAATGGGCTGGCCTGGAACCCCGACCCCGACCCATTTTCCGGTGAGCCAGGGGGAACCTGGCTCTACTTTGGCCTCGGCTCCACGGAAGACCTGGAGGTGGGCGGTGACCTCAACGCCACGGTGCTGCGTTTCCCGCGCAGCGGACAGGGGCAGGGCGACCTGGAAGTGGTCAGCCGCGGCAATCGCAACGCCTATGACGTACTCTTTGCGCCGGCGCCGGTGGATCTTGCCGCGCCGGACGGTCCCACCGCGTGGCAGCTCTTTGCCAGCGAAAACGGCCCCGATTTCAACGACGCGCCGGACGAGGTGAATCACATCCGCTGGGGGCTGGATTACGGCTTTCCGACACACTTTGGGATGGTGGAAAATGCGGAAGAGGAGGGCGCTCCCTACAGCAGCCCGGTCTATCCGGTGACGCCCCACGCCAGCGCCAACGGCCTGGCCTACGTCAGCAATCCTGACTGGCCGGCGGCCTATCGCACGCTCTATGTGACGCTCTTTGGTGAAGTTTTCAGTTCGGAGCCTGTGGGACACATCGTTGAACGCATCGCCCTGACGACGACGGTGGCGGCGGACGGCGTAACCTACCGCGGCGAGCCGTCGGAATTCATCGGCGGCCTGGATCGCCCGCTGCCCCTCGTCACCGCTCCTGACGGCAACCTTCTCGTGGGCGACTACGCCACGGGCGTGATTTACCGGATCGAGTACGTTGGGGAAGAGTAGCGCCGCGGAGGGATTGCCCAATCTCCTAATCTCTTAATCTCCTAATCGCTGGTGCGATTGAGAGATTAAGAGATTAGGAGATTGGAGATTGGGAGATTCGACTTATTCCTGCACGGCGCTGCGGTTGGTCAATGCTGTGACCTTGTCGTTGAGCACGCCGATCTTGCGGCTGAGTTCTTCGATCTCGGCTTTATCCGGCGCATTGAACTGGTGTAGAATCGTTTCGACGCTCTCTTCGAGCGCCATGCTGGCTTTGCGCGTGAGTTCTTCGCGCGCTTTGCTGGCTTCTTCTTCCTGTTTGCGCCCCTGTGTGCGCAGTTCGCCGATCAGCCGCTGCGCATCGGTTTCCGCCAACTCGCCGCGCTCGACCAGCCGGTTCACAAACTCGTTGGCTTCCTCTGCTGTCAACGCGACGGCGCCGAGGCTGGCCATCAGCACCTTGCGGACAACCAGATAGAGGTTTGCACTCTGTACAATCAGCTCGTTGCGCACATCGACGAAAACCTCTTTGGCCTGACCTTGCAGGGTTTTCTTTTCCTCTTGTGGCATAGTTCTCTCCCGCCTCATCTCCGTTTGTGGGTTCGGACGCGCCCTTTATTAGCCTTGCCCGCCGACAACTGCACATCAATGGCCGCCCACAGTTGCCCAATGGCGAGGCTCTGTCAGGGCAAGATCAGTCTATGTTCCCCATCTTCTGAGTGAATTCTGGCTGAATGTTCGGTTGTTGAGCCAGGCTCACTGTACGGTGACAAGCGGGCGCAGACGGTTGAGCGTGGCGTCGCCGATGCCCGGCACGCGGTTGAGATCGTCGATGGTCTGATAAGGCCGGTTGTCGATGATGGCCTGGGCGCGGCTGGCGCCAATGCCGGGCAGCGTCTCCAGTTCGGCCATCGTCGCCGTGTTGACATTGACCAGCCCACCGGGCGCCAGGGCTGCTGCGCCGCTGCTGACCGCCGCGGGCGTGGGCGTCGGCAACATGCCGGATAGCCCGATCGGCGGCCCGGCCGAACGCACAGCTTCGGGCATCACCGCCGCGGCGGGTGGCACATGCACCTGCGCGCCGTCATAGATCGGCTGCGCCTGGTTGACGAGAGCCGGATCTGCCTCCGCCAGCAGCCCGCCGGCCGCAGCGAGTGCATCGCCGACGCGTGCGCCGGGCGGCAGCACATAGGCGCCGGGCGCGGCCACCGCGCCGCTGACGAAAACGACGATGGGGGCGGGCGTGGCCGTGGGCAGCGGCGTCGGGCTGGGCGCCGGCGTCGGCGGCGGCTGCAACTGGATCGGCGGCGGCTCGGGCCGGCGCAACACAAAGACAACGCCCCCGACCAGCGTCACCGCGGTGACCAGGCCGAGCAGATAAGACATGAAATGGAAACGGGTGGGCGGCGCAGCGGCTGCGCTGCTCTCAGGAAGTGGTGCTGCCGGGGTGATGACTTTGCCCG
>JAPKMV010000919.1 GCA_026645635.1 Caldilineaceae bacterium | reverse complement strand
GCAGACATGAGACCATTGGAGCCGATCTACACCGTAGAACTGTTTCCGCCGCTCAGTCAAGAGTTGCTGCGTGCGCTCAGAGCTTTGCATCCTGCAGATTGGGCGCGCCCCACCGCTTGCCCATCTTGGACGGTGAAAGATGTCGCCGCGCACTTGCTCGGCGGCAGCCTGGGCCGGCTGTGGCACACCCAGAAGACTGCATCAGCGCCAGTCAGCCACACGCCTGACTTCGATCAACTGCTCGCTTGGATCGACCAGTCCAACGCGCTGTGGGTTCAGGCAGCCCGACGAATCAGCCCGGAAATGCTGGTCGAATTGCTCGAACTGACCGATCGCCATCTCTATCACTACTTCAAGAGCCTGGACCAAGATGAGCCAGCCGCGATCACGGTGGCCTGGGCAAGTGACGCGTTGGCGCCCAACTGGTTTGACATCGCACGGGAATACACTGAGAAATGGCTTCACCAACAGCACATCCGGGAGGCCACCGATCAGCCTTTGCTCACGGCGCAGCATTGGCTGCACCCGGTGTTGGACACCTTCATACGCGCGCTGCCGCGCACCTTTCGGAACATCGAGGCTGCGTCCGGCGCCAGCATTTCGGTCCAAATTCTGGGCGAGGCGGGCGGAGATTGGCTGCTCGTCCGCGACGGCGCGGCCTGGCGGTTATTCACCGGCCAAGATCCCCGCGCTGATTGCCGTGTGCAGCTTGAGCAGAATCTTGCGTGGCGATTGTTCACGAAAGGCGTCGGCCCAGACACTGCCAGGCGGCAAGTCCGCATCGAAGGCGATACAACGTTGGGAGAGACGGTTTTGGAGACGGTGTCCATCATGGCCTAGAGATGTCACTGCTGACCGACAGGAGACGGCGCATGACCTATTTCGATGGCGACGTCCACTCTTTTACTGAAATGTGAATCGTATGGCCGCAACTGGTTCCAGACAACGATGGAGTGGGCGAAAGGAGCACCTGGCATGAACATCCGGCTGGCACAATTGGACGATGCGCATGCACTCGCGCGCGTGATTGTCGATACTGGACGCACAGCGCACAAAGGTCAGGTGCCGGACGAGGTGCTGCTGAAGACGCCGCTCGATGAAGCGTATGCTGAGTCGGAGCGCAACTGGACTCGTACACTGCGCCGGATCGCCGAAGAGGCCAATCCTCGTGAATGCATCTATGTCGTGGAGGACGAAGGAGGAATGGTTGTCGGTTTTGCGATGGGTGGCCCATCTCGACAAGACATGCCCGAACATACAGGTGAGGTGTACGCCCTCTATGTCTGCCCAGAGCATCAGCGGCATGGCTTCGGTCAGCGTCTGGTGCTGGCAGTTAGCGCCCACCTGGCCCCAATGGGCATGACAACCCTGGAGATTGGTTGCTTAGCCGTGAACACACCGGCGCGCAGCTTCTACGAGCGTTTGGGCGGGCGGGTTATCCGGGAGAGTGAGTTTGACCAAGATGGAATCATGCTGCCAACGGTCATCTATGGATGGGTAGATATAGAGATGCTGCTGAAGGCAAGTCAGATTCCGAGAGAAGCTAGCCAGCAAGGACTTGGGTCAGATTGACCATTACCGCCGAAAGCGCCGCGCTCGCCGGCCGTCGCTTGCTGCGACGCCGCCTGCGCCCAGCCCCGGCACCGCCGGCAGGGGCGCGTCCCCAGCGATGCCGCTGCGGATGATCCGCTCCATTTCGGCCACGGCGCGCGGGTCGGTCTCGACCGGCGTGTACGCGGCGAGCCGCTGCTCCACCTCCGCCACGGCGCGCTGCCAGAGTGACGGCTCCCCGGCCCGCTGCCACGCCTCGCGATTCTTGCGGTCGTAGACGGCGCCGGGCAGGTAGAGGTGTTCCTCCCAGTAGGCCAGGGTGTGAGGCGCGGTGATCATGTGCAAATCCGTCAACTGCGCCTCGACCAGGGGCCGCGCCGGCAGATCCTCCACCACCTGGAGCGGGCGCACCAGTTGCAGCGCCTGACCGCAGACCTCGTTGTCAAAGACCAGCTTGGGCAGGCTGAAGACAAGCACGAAGTCGAGCATGCCCGGCCCCGAAACCGAGTTGACGCCGGCCAGCGCGGCCAGCAGCGCGCTGCCGAAGGTCTCTGCGCCCGCCTGCGCATCCAGTTCCTTGGCGTCGCTCAGCCCCATGTATGCCTGCACCGGCAGC
>JAPKMV010000918.1 GCA_026645635.1 Caldilineaceae bacterium | reverse complement strand
TAAGGGCACCGAGCCGTATCCCGCCGGCTGCGAGCTGGCCGTCGCCACTGCGCGCACATCCAGACCCTGGGCCACTGCGTTGTAAATCGCCGGTCCGATCTCGCCAAAGCCCACGTCCAACTGGCCGAGTGCCAACGGCGGAATGATCAGCGCGCCGGAGCGAAAACTCTGCAGCTCGATGATCAGTCCTTCGTCGGCAAAGTACCCCTTGTCCTGCGCGATAAAGATGGGCGCGCCTGCGATCACCGGCACATAGCCCACCCTCAACGTGACTGGCTCGGCCGCCGCCGTGTCGGTGGCAGGTTGGGCGGCGGCGGCCGGTTGCTCCGGTTGCTCCGGTGCCGCCGTTGTCGCTCCAGGCACGGACGGTATGGCCTGACAACCGGCCAGCAGGCTCATCAGCAGAACGGTGACCGCCAACAGGCGCCACATCCTGGGCGCGCCGTCACGCCCTACAATTCTCAGATTCATACGTTTTCCTTCTGTCTATTGGGGTGGACAACCAGCGGCGCCCAAAAGCGCCAAGTGCCGTTTTCTATGCCCCAATTCTGACATTGTTGAATGATTTTGACAATTGTCGATCCTGGAACGCGAGGCGCCAGGACGGCAGCGCTGCACGACCGCCAGCCGGCTCTCGGCCAAGACGGGCGCAAGCTCTCGCAGCAGCGTCAGGCAAACAGATAATCGGATTTAGAGTCGCCTGATCCACTGATGCCTCGCCACCCGCCGCAGCAGGCGTTGGCGCAGCCCGAGCGCGGCGGAATTGGCTGGTCTGCGCCAGGCCGCCAGTGTCCGTCGCACCCTGGGCAGCACGCGCAAGGTGGCAGTGCGCCGCCTGGACGCCTGCGCCAATCGTTCGTCGAGCAGGATGTTGGCCCGCGAGTAGAGGGCCATGTCCAATTGGTTCATGGCCTCGATACGCTCGATCAGCTCTGGTGTAACTGCGGGGTCGCGCCGATGGCCGGTCACATCCATGCCCTGCCGGTCTGGGTGGACATTTTCCTGCGGCCATGTCCCAGGCGGAACAATGCCGAGCAAATTGCACAACAAGGTGGCCGAGTCAGCGAACCGCTCGGTGATGCCGACCAGCGCCATATCGTGCAGGCGGCGTTGTGCGCTGGCAAAAAGGATGGATGGAGCCGTACTTGCGCCGGACAGCCGCCAGCGCCGACCGGTCTGTCACGGGGTGGACAGCGGCATCCACCCCACAGTGGACCACATCGACGCGCGGTGCAGCGGCCGGAAAATGGGCTGCCAGGTCGTCAGCGGTGTATTGGGAGATAGCGATGATCCGGTCGGCGTGTTGGCAGAGGTGCGCCATTTTGCGCTGGAACAGGTCAACATTGCGGCTGAGGTGATAGTCCGGTAAATGCAGGGGCGAAAGGTCAAAAACAGTCGCCACCTGCGCCGGTCCCGCCGGTGCGATCTGCACCACGTCGGACGCGTGAAATACGTCCAGTGCGCCGAGCGCCTGGCGCTGCCGGCGTCGGGTCTCGCGGTCGGTCCACCACTGCTGGGGTGCGTCGGTCCAGTTGTCCAACTGCCGCGCCAGGCGCCGGCCGCGCCGGAAGTTCACCCAGCCTGCTTTGCGGAACAGATGCGGCTGTGGCCCGGCGATGGTGACCAGGCGCACGCGTTCATCGACGAAGATGCCCAGGTCGGTGCGCAAGGGCGACGGCTCCCGCGCCGGTGCATAATCAACCAGGGTCAGATCGGCGCCGGTCTCCCCGCGTTCGGTCAGGTCGCGCAACGCGGCCAGCAAGCTGACGGTGTAGCGCAGGATGCCGCCGTTGGCGCAGAAGAGGACGGTGACATCGTAGCCGATATGCATCACGCGGCGCCCCCCATGCGCCAACCCCGACGCGTATTGCCCTTCTGCCAGACCAGCAGTTGCAGGCGCCGCAGCATGGTCTGTCCTACGGCAACGGCGCCATACTCGCGTCGGATATCGGCTGCGGCCAGCGCCCCGCGCCCTGCCGCAGCATCCGGTTGGGAGAAGACCTCTTCCATCAGGGCGGCAGCGTGCTCCACATCCGGATCGGCCCAGTGGTCGCCTGCCTCATACGGCCCCCAATTGCGATCCAATTCAGTCAACCGGTAGCCGACCGGGTAGCTGTTGGCCGGGGTCATGAAGTCCAGGTTGCCCGAATAGCCGGTGGCGATGCAGGGTTTGCCAAAGT
>JAPKMV010000917.1 GCA_026645635.1 Caldilineaceae bacterium | reverse complement strand
GGTGAGAGGGTGATGTGGGTGAGGGGGTGAGTGCATTCACCCTCTCACCCCCTCACCCTCTCATAACTATCTGCGTCTGCGGCGCAGGATGTCCAGATAGACGGCGAGGATGACGATTACGCCGGTTACGACGAACTGCCATTCCTGGGGGACGTTCATGATGCGCAGGCCGTTGGTCAAGGTGCTGATGATAAAGGCGCCGATGATCGTGCCGAGGATCGTGCCCTCGCCGCCGCTCAGCGACGTGCCGCCGATCACCACCGCGGCGATGGCGTCCAGTTCGTAGCCTACGCCCAGCGCCGGCTGCGCCGAGTTGAGGCGGGAGGCGATCATCACGCCGGCCAGCCCGCTGAAGACGCCGCCCAGCGCATAGACCGCGGTCTTCCAGTTGGCCACGTTCACGCCGGAGAGGCGCGTCGCTTCCTCGTTGCTGCCCATCGCCACCGTGTAGCGCCCCAGCACCGTCTTGCCCAGGATGAAAGCTGCGACGAGCGCCGCGGCGAAGAGCATGAACACGGCATTGGGCACGCTGAAGCCAGGGAAAATCGGCGCAAGCAGCGGGTCCAAGACCGACAACATGGTGAGCTGGCGGAACTCCGGCGTGTCGTTGAAGTAGATCGGCTTGACCGTGCCCGTTTCGATGGTGGAAAGCACCAGCGCCAACCCGCGGGCGATCATCATCATGCCCAGTGTGGCAATAAAGGGCGGGATGCGCATTCGCGAAATCACCACACCGTTGATGAACCCGGCCGTCGCACCGGTGAGGATGCCGACCAAAATGCCGACGGGCACCGGCAGGCCGTAGATGGTGATCGCCAGACCGGTCATCACCGCCGACAGTGTCATCACCGTGCCGACGGAGAGGTCGATGCCCGCCGTGATGATGATGAAGGTGACACCCAGGGCGAGCACGCCGTTGACGGCCGTCGCCAGCAAGATGCCGATGATGTTGTCCCTGGTGGCAAAGTAGGGCGACAGGAAAGAGAAGACAAGGAAGATCACGATCAGCGCCGCAAACGCAAGCAGCTTTTGCGCAGCGCTGGACTGGAAAACGGAACGTTTGGACGTGACGGTGGTTTCTGCGACTGCCATAGTAATTTCTGCTCCACTGATGCACTAATTTGCGGCTGATTCCCTGTCTACGCCACCATAACGCTGCGCTGCGTGGCCAGGCGCATAATCCCTTCCTGGGTCGCCTCGGCCGCGGTCAATTCGCCGGTGATGCGTCCTTCGCACATGACGACGATGCGATGGCTCATGCGCAGAATCTCCGGCAGTTCAGAAGAAATCATGATGATCGACTTGCCCTGGCCGGCCAGTTCGTTGAGCAGGCGGTAGATCTCGCTCTTGGCGCCTACGTCGATGCCGCGGGTCGGTTCGTCGAAAATCAGCACGTCGGTGTCGGCGGTCAGCCATTTGCCGATGACGACCTTTTGCTGGTTGCCACCCGACAAGTTGCGCACCATCTGCTGGATGCTCGGCGTCTTGATGGCCAGTGCGCTGACATAGCGCTCGGCCGTTTTGCGCGTATCCCCGGCTTTGACCAGTCCCACGGCATTGGTAAACTGGTCGAAAGAAGCCAGGGCAATATTGGCCTCGACATCCAGCCCCACTGCCAGCCCATAGCGCTTGCGATCTTCGGAAAGATAGCCGATGCCGTGGTGAACCGCATCGCGCGGGCTTTTGATATCGACCTTTTCGCCTTTCACATAAATTTCGCCCGAATCCAGCAGATCGGCGCCAAAGATCGCGCGCGCAACTTCGGTGCGGCCAGCGCCCATCAGCCCCGCAAAGCCCAGAATTTCACCCTTCTTGAGCTTGAAACTCACGTCTCGAATCGCCGCGCCGCGGTTCAAACCGCGCGCTTCCAGCACAATCTCGTCGCTGGGGTGTTCGGGCACTTCGGGCGCAGACTCAAATCTCGTCGATCTCGACCTCGGCGGCGTCCACCGTATCCACATAGTGGCCGTCGCGCATCACAGTGATGCGGTCCGAAATCTGCTTCAATTCCTCCAACCGGTGCGAGATATAGACGATGCCCACGCCTTTGTCGCGAAACTGGCGGATGAGGCGAAAGAGTTCCGCAATCTCCGACTCGGTCAGCGCGGCGGTTGGCTCATCCATGATCAGCACTTGCGACTTGAAGGACAGCGCTTTCGCGATCTCCACAATCTGCTGTTTG
>JAPKMV010000916.1 GCA_026645635.1 Caldilineaceae bacterium | reverse complement strand
CTCTCACCCACTCACCTCATCACCCTCTCACTTCATCACCGCCGGCAGCCATGCCCGCACTGTCTGCGGCGGCTCGTTGGAGGCTTTCCAACTCACAGGATCATCGCCGTAGCCAGGCGGCAGCCGCCGCAGCAGCGAAGCGCCATCGGTGAGAACAGGCCAGGGCGCCGTCGGCAGATAGTCCACCTGGTCGAGCACGAAGTAATGTACAATGCCGTCTGTCTCCGGCGGCTGTGGCCAGACCAACTCCACCAACTCACCGTCGTTGCTCAGACGCCCGTCGAACGGCCCTACCACGATCACATCAGCCGGAATGTTGTACTGCAGGCGCAGATCGTTGGGGCTTTCGCCGGAGATGTACAGCCGGTCGCCCGGCTCCAGCAGCGGGCCGCAGGGCAGTGTGAAGACATCCTCGTCATCCACCCGCAGGATAGCCGGCCGGTTGCCTGCCTTCGGCGCGCAGAGCAACGTGCTCGTGCTGCCCACATTGCGCAGCGCCACATACTCGTCCCGCCCGCCATTTGGGTCATACATCACATCGTCGATGATCAGCGGGCCGATGCGCGGCGGCGCATTGGTGGCGCCCAGGGTAACTTGCTGCAAGAGCACCTGGTGCACATCGCCTGTGCTGAGATGAATCGGGCCGAAGGAAACACCATTGGGCGAAACGCCGAACCTGGCACTTTCCACCAGCGGGCCGACGCCGCCACCGGCGCCCGGCCGGTAGAGATAGACTGTCTCGCCCGACTCACTCAGGCGGAAGGGCGAGTCGCCGTCGAACTCGAAGACCCGGTAGCCGCCGGGCGGGATTACCGTACCGCCGGGGATGGTGAAGCGGGGATTGGCCTGGCTGTTGTCGGCGAGGATCCAGCCGCCGATATCGACGGCCGCGCCCGTGGGGTTGTGGAGTTCGATCGCGTCGTCCTGGGGCGCGTCGGTGTGGGCGAGGATTTCGTTGATCGTCACCGTGTCCGCCGTGGGCGTCTGGGCGTGGGCGTGGTCCGCACCGGCCAGCCATACGCCGGCCAGCAATCCCAGCGCCATGCAGAAGGCGCACATCCGTGGGTTCATCAGTTTTTACCTTTCTTCAAAATAGACCGTGAGCGTGGCTGTGTCGCGCAGGAAATCGATCTCCTCCACAATATAGCGTTTCACCCGTTCGCCGGTGCGCTCGTTGAGGTCGGCGATCAACTCCTGCCGGTTGTTGGTGCGAATCAGGTCGATCTTCTCGTAGTGGATGGTCTGGGCGACGCCGTAGTAAGCAAGGAGCAGGCGGTCAACCACCATCAGGAAGATGGCCAGCCCGGCGTTGAGGATCACCACATCGGTGAAGGTGGCGCGGGTGGCGAAGAAGAGCGCATTGGCAAAGGGAAGCATGATGCTGACGTAGAGATAGGTCATCTCGCGCATCGGAATCATGACCGAGCGGAAGCGCATGATCGTAAAGACCGCCAGTAGGCCAAAGCTGAAGCCGAGCGTGAGCTGCACGTCGCGCAGCAAGCTGGTGGTCAGATAGGCCATGGCCGTGAAGATCAGGTAGGTGAACAGATATTCGGGGCGGGAGCGCCGCGTCGTCGCATAGCCCAGGCCGAAGACAACCAGCGCCGTGGCCAACGTCAGGGCAAAGCCCGGCAGGATCTCGGCGACAATGTTCATGACAACTTCTCCATCGTTCTCTTTGCTGTCCCTTGTTTTACAGCAGCGCCACCGCGCAAATGCTCTCCAGGCGGCGGATCACCTGCTTGAACTGGTTGTTCTTGATTTCGGGATGCAGCGTCACCATGCCCACACAATATTTGCTTACGTGGCGCGGTGAACGGTGAATGTCATGGAACTGGCGCGCCATCGGCGAAGACAGGGAGAATTTGCGCTGCTTGATTTCGACAATCACCAGACCGGGCAGATCCACCGTGCGCGTCGTATCGCCCACCTGGAGGTCCAGGTCGATGGTGATGCGCTCACCGCGCTCTGTGTCCGCAAGCATCAGCCGGCGAAAGCGCGTCCATACGGTTGGCGTCAATGTGGCCGGGTCATGGGGAAAGTGCGCAGGCAGCCAGCTCAGGTCAAGGTCGCGCAGGTCGTTGACCGGCCCGGTCAACCGGATGCGCTGCTTGCGCGTGCGCTCGCGATTGGTCTTTTCCTTCACCTCGAGGAAAATGGTCTCGCTGTCGAGATACCAGCGCCAGCG
>JAPKMV010000915.1 GCA_026645635.1 Caldilineaceae bacterium | reverse complement strand
GTTGACAGACGTAGGTAGATAGTCCGGTTGGCGTATGCGTTCGGTGGGCGCCGAACGAAACCATGCGTCAGGCGGCAGCGTTGAAATCCACAGCATCGGGCCAATGGATTTTCTACAGTGCTTTGTGCGCGGTCAGGCTGTACGACGATGTGCGGCTCGCGCCGTTAGTGAGAGTTTGAGAATAGGATTATGGCAAACAACCAACCGATCTATTTGACGGCCGATGGGCTGCGCAAGATCAAAGAAGAACTTGACTATTTGACGACCACGCGACGCCGCGAGGTTGCCCAGATGATCGCCGAGGCCAAGGCCGAGGGCGACATCAGCGAGAACGCAGGCTATGACGAGGCCAAGACGGCCCAGGGCTTTCTGGAGGGGCGCATCCGTGAACTGGAGACGCTGCTGAAGAATGCCAAGGTCATCACAGATAACAGCGCAGCAGCCAACGAGGTCAGCCTCGGGCGCACGGTGGTCGTGCGCGAGAGCGGGACGGACTATGAGGAGTCCTACACCATCGTCGGCCCGCCGGAAGCGGACCCGGCCAATGGGCGCATCAGCAACGAAAGCCCGATGGGCAAGGCGCTGCTGGGCAAGCGCGTCGGCAGCGCCGCAGTCGTGGTGTCGCCCGGCGGCGAAATTACCTTTGAGATCGTGCGCGTGAAGTAAACACCGCGCCGGCAGCGCCGGCGCGTCCTCATTCGAGCAAGATACAGACGTGCCCGGTGTCATGCGCCGGGCACGTTCACGCCCACGCATCACAACGCAGCAGGAGAAGCTCTGTGAGTGAGCAAAGTCATCCCATGTTTGACCCCGCCAATCTGACTGACCAGGAGCTGTCGCGGCTGCGCAACCTGGAAGGGTTGATCGCCGCAGGCATCGAGCCGTACCCGGCGCGCACCCGGCGCACCCACACCACCACCGCCGCCCGTGATCTCTTCGAGCGCGGGGAGGCAGGCGACCAGCCGGTGAGCGTCGCCGGCCGCATCAAGCGCGTGCGCGTGATGGGCAAGATGAGCTTCGCCGACCTGGAAGACGGCGCCGGCACGCTGCAAATCGTACTGCGCAGCGACAACCTCCCGCCCGGTTTCTACGACGAGGTCTGGAAGAAGCTGGTCGACCTGGGCGATTTTGTCAGCGCGACCGGGCCGCTCTTCGTCACCAAGACGGGCGAACTGAGCGTGCAGGTGCAGGAACTCACCTTTCTCAGCAAGGCGCTCAAGCCGATGCCTGACAAGTGGCGCGGGGTGCGCGACCCGGAGAAGCGCTACCGCCGCCGCTATGTGGACCTGCTGGCCAACCCGCCCGTGCGCGATGTCTTCCGCACCCGCGCGGCCATCGTGCGCGCGCTGCGCGCCTACCTGGATGGCGAGGGCTTTCTGGAGGTCGAGACGCCGGTGCTGCAGCCGGTCTACGGCGGCGCCGCGGCGCGGCCCTTCGTCACCCACCACAACCAACTGCACCAGGATCTCTACCTGCGCATCAGCTTCGAGCTGTACTTGAAGCGGCTGATCGTGGGCGGCTACGACCGCGTCTACGAGATCGGCCGCGACTTCCGCAACGAGGGCGTCAGCTTCAAGCACAACCCGGAATTCACCCAACTGGAGTTCTACGAAGCCTACGCCGACTACAACGACGTCATGCGCCGCACCGAGGAGATGCTGGCCTTCGTGGCGCAGCAGGTGACCGGCGGGCTGACGCTCACCTGGCAGGGCCACACCATCGACCTGACGCCGCCCTGGCGCCGCCTGCCCCTGCGCCAGGCGATCCTGGACGCCACCGGCATCGATTACGAGGCCTATCCCGACGCCGACAGCCTGCGCGCCGAGATGCGCAGCCGCGGCCACGAGCCGGACCCGCGCAGCAACTGGGGCAAACTCGTGGACAGCCTCATGGCGAAGTATGTGGAGCCACACCTGATCCAGCCCACGTTCTTGATCGACTACCCGCGCGATGTGAGTCCGCTGGCCAAAGGTGCGCCGAACGACCCGCGCCAGGTGGAGCGTTTCGAGGGCTTCATGGCCGGCATGGAGGTCTGCAACGCCTTCAGCGAGATCAACGACCCCATCGACCAGTTGCAGCGCTTCGTCGACGAGAACTACCGGGCGCGCCACGGCGACGACGAGGCGCATCCGGTGGACGAGGACTACATCGAGGCGTTGAGTTACGGCATGCCGCCCACCGGCGGCTTTGG
>JAPKMV010000914.1 GCA_026645635.1 Caldilineaceae bacterium | reverse complement strand
CCAGCATGATGTGGCGCCAGGCTTTCATGCGCACTTTTCTCGAACGGGACATCCCGCAGTTGGGCATCACAGTGGCGGCGGAGACGTTGCGGCGGTTTTGGACCATGATCGCCCACTATCATGGTGAAACGTGGAACGCCGCACAGTTTGCCCGCTCGCTCGGCGCATCCGAACCGACGGCGCGCCGTTATCTCGACATTCTCGCCGGCGCCTTCATGGTGCGCATCTTGCCGCCGTGGTTCGAGAACCTGAGCAAGCGCCAGGTCAAGTCCCCCAAAATCTATGTGCGTGACACCGGCATCCTGCACGCGCTCCTGCAACTTGACTCGTTGTCGGACATCCAGGCGCATCCCAAACTTGGTGCATCGTGGGAGGGCTTTGTTCTGGAGCAGATCATCGGTCTCCTGGACACGCGCGATGCCTACTTTTGGTCCACCCATAGCGGCGCCGAGCTAGATCTGTTGGTGCGGGTTGCGGGCAAGCAGTACGGTTTTGAATGCAAGTATGCGGACGCCCCGGATGTCAGCCGTTCGATGCGGGTTGCCCTGGAAGACCTGGCGCTGGAGCATCTGTGGGTGGTCTACCCCGGTGATCAAGCCTATGCGCTTGACGCCCGAATTACTGTCACGCCGATTGATTCGATGCCACAAATCGCGGCGGCACTGCGCTGAACTTGACCAGTGTCGGGCTGTGGCCCATCTCCAGCGATGATCTTGGCTGTCAAAATATACTGTGAGCGGGCGTAGGGTGCGTTTCCGTCACCCTCTCACCCTCTCACCCCCGCACCCTCTCACCTTGTCAAGTATAGCGGTCAGTGCTGTGCCAGATACCGCACCTGCTCCACCGCCTGGTAGCTCTGGCCGCCTTCGTGCTGGTTGTACGGCCAGATGCGGATCTCCTTCGGCCCGGCGTAGTGGTTGTACGCGGCGAAGACGGTGGATGGCGGGCAGATGTCGTCCATCAGCGCCACGGAGAAGAGGGCCGGCGCCTGGGCGCGCGCAGCGAAGTTGATGCCGTCGAAATACGCGAGCGTGTTGAAGACGGTGTCGATCTTGTCCCGCTGCACCTTGCAGAAGCGCACGATCTCCTGATACGGGTGGGTGTCCACGATCTCCGTGGCGCGGCGATAGTGGCAGAGGAAGGGGACGTCCGGCATGGCGACGGCGACGGCGTTGTCGAGGAGCGCAGGGGCCAGGCCGGCCACGGCCAGCGCAATGCCGCCGCCCTGGCTGCCGCCGGTGACAATGACGCGGCTGTGGTCCACCGCGGGGTGGCTCAGCGCGGTCTCCACGGCGCGCACCGCATCGGTGAAGACGCGGCGGTAGTAGTAGGTCTGTGGGCTGAGCACGCCCCGAGTCATGAAGCCGGGAAATTGCGGGTTGCCGCCGTCGGTTTCCGGGTCGGGCGTATCGCCGCGCTGCCAGGCGCTGCCCTGGCCGCGGGTGTCCATCACCAATTGCGCATAGCCAGCGCTAGGCCAGAGCAACCAGTCGGTGGGGAAGCCGCGCCCGCCGCCGTAGCCGATGTAGGTGACGACCACCGGGCGCGGCTGAGGCAGATGGCGCGGCACGAGCAGCCAGCCCTTGATGCGCTGGCCCGCGTAGCCGCTGTAGGTCACGTCGAAGGCGTCGATGGTCTGCAGGCCGACATCGACCGGCGCAAACGTGGGTGTTAGGGGAAACTGCCGCGCGTCCGCCAATGTGCCGGCCCAGAACGCGTCGAAATCCGCCGGCTCTTCGCGGGCCGGGAGATAGGTTTTCAGTTCCTCAAGAGGCTTGTCAAACAGCGCCATACCCGATCTCCATTTCATGGCAGGTCACGCCATCGGCATGACCGAGCGCGTGCGCCGCAGGTCTGTCACGTTACAAACGTGACCTACGACTGCACCCAATCTCTCAATCTCTCAATCTCTACCTGTACCCCAACAACACCGGCTCACCCCACACCGCCCAATTCCAGCGGTTATCCCCCAGCCCATCTGTGATGAACTGGACGACGATGGCCTGCCCGGTCAGGCTGGGGAGGTCGATGACGTAACGCTCCCAGGGGTTGGTCTGCTTGGTGGCGCTCCACACGCGCACGCCGTTGACATAAATGCGGAAGGCGCAGACGTTTTCGCCTTCCATCAGCGCGCCGTCGCGGATGCCCACGGCGAAACGCAGCTTGAGTGTGTTGAGGTCGTTAGGAATCT
>JAPKMV010000913.1 GCA_026645635.1 Caldilineaceae bacterium | reverse complement strand
GGATCGGGGGGGTGACAAGTTCCGAACCTGAGTCTATCGCGCACACCGGCATTATACCACCTTCAATTGAGACGATTTCTCACTTATCGGCGGTAATGCGCAGACTGCCGGCGCGCTGCACCTCCTTGCGGTGGGGATACAACTTCAGCGCCAGATCAGCGTCAGCCCGGCAAAGAATGTCCAGCGCCCTGCCGTCATAGCTTACCGTGGTGCTGGGAGCGGTCACGGCGACGGAGCCAGCGCGGGTGCTGTACTTCGTCTGTCCGGTTTCCTCCATGACTTCGCTGATCATGCGCTTGGCTTCCTGCTGGACGGCGTTGTAGGCGTCGATAGCGGCGGCGGCGGTCTGGTAGACGGTGACGAAGGTCTCCACGGCGGCGGTAGGGTCGCCGTGGGTGCTGTGCAGCCTGGTTGTCAGTTCGTCGGGTGTCGTCATGTCCGTCACTCTCCTGTCAATTCCCTATAGCTGGCGTTGTACTCGGCCAGTAGTTCCATTTCGTCGGTGCCGTCCGGCGTGTCACCGTTCAGCGCGGCGTGTTCTTCGGCGTCTTCCCAGTCCGGCGCAAGGATCGCCAGTTCTTCGGGTGTGGCGGCGGCCAGCGGATCGTCACCGAACCAGTCCAGCCAGTCACCCAACCGCAGACACACCACGTCATTCGTGGCGCGGCTGCCGTGCTGGTGAAGGATCACCACGGGGAGCCGGTTCTGTGGAGCGTTGCGCCGCGCCTGCCCCACGGCGGCTGTCAACCATGCTGGCAGCGTTCGCCGGTGCTTCACCTCTACCGAAAGCCACGGGTGTGCTAAGTCTTCTGGGTGCCACCGGAAGCGCGCTGGCAGGTGCTCAAGGCCAACGCAAAGCAGCCCACCATCGGCAAGGTGGTCGACGACGCCATGATCGCCATCGAGCGCGACAACGCCACGCTCAAAGGCGTGCTGCCCAAGAACTATGCCCACCCGCGGCTGGACAAGCAGCGGCTCGGCCAGTTGATCGACCTGGTGGGCAACATCGGCCTGGGCGACAGGGCGAACCAGTCGAAGGACATCCTGGGCCGCGTCTACGAATATTTCCTTTCCCAGTTTGCCAGCGCCGAAGGCAAAAAGGGCGGCCAGTTCTACACCCCGCGCTCGGTGGTGCAACTGCTGGTGGAGATGCTGGCGCCCTACAGGGGACGCGTCTACGACCCGGCCTGCGGCTCCGGCGGGATGTTCGTGCAGTCGGAAAAGTTCGTCGAGGCCCACGGCGGCAAAGTGGGCGACATCAGCATCTACGGGCAGGAATCGAACCACACGACCTGGCGGCTGGCCAAGATGAACCTGGCGATCCGCGGCATCGACGGCAACCTGGGCAAGGAGCACGCCGACAGTTTCCACCGCGACCTCCACCCCGACCTCAAGGCGGATTATGTGCTGGCCAACCCGCCTTTCAACGACAGCGACTGGCGCGGCGACCTGCTCAAGGAGGACAAGCGCTGGCAGTATGGGATGCCGCCGGCGTCCAATGCCAACTACGCCTGGGTGCAGCACTTCCTCCACCACCTGGCGCCCACGGGGATGGCCGGCTTCGTGCTGGCCAACGGTTCGATGTCCTCCAACCAGTCGGGCGAGGGTGAGATTCGCAAGGCCATCGTCGAGGCGGACCTGGTAGATTGCATGGTGGCGCTGCCGGGGCAGCTCTTCTACTCGACGCAGATTCCGGTCTGCCTGTGGTTCCTGGCGCGGAGCAAGGACGGGCCCCGTTCGGCAGGCTCAGGGCAAGGCTTCCGCGACCGGCGCGGCGAGACGCTCTTCATCGATGCGCGCAAGCTGGGCACGCTGGTCGATCGGGTGCACCGGGAACTGAGCGACGCGGAGATCCAGCAGATCGCCGACACCAAGCGGATTCTGCGGCACCACGGGTATCCACCGGACAAGCGGGCGCGGGCGACCGAGCTGGTGCTGGAGCAGGCGGAGGTAATCTGCCGAGACTGGGCGGATCTGCGCTGATTGCTTACCACATAGCGGTTCGGACTTACCGTCATGGATGATTGAAAACGAGAGTCTTCCGAGCAGCAGACGCTCATCCGCAGATTGCGCAGATTTTCGCAGATGGCCGACATCAAATCTGCGTCATCTGCGTCAATCTGCGGATTGTGTTTGTGTCGTTGCGAACACTCCTGGTTTCCATGGAGTTTGAGTTTAGGCACCCCGTCCAGAAA
>JAPKMV010000912.1 GCA_026645635.1 Caldilineaceae bacterium | reverse complement strand
CAAAGACGACGAGGTCAACATCATCATCCACGGCCACGAACCGACCCTGGCCGAGATGCTGGTGACCGCGGTCAATGACCCGGAGTTGATCGCCTACGCCAAGAGCAAGGGGGCCAACGGCCTCAACATGGCGGGCATCTGCTGCACATCCAACGAGACGCTGGTGCGCGAGGGCATCCCGTCGGCGGGCAACTTCCTGCATCAGGAGCTGGCGATCCTTACCGGCGCAGTGGAGGCAATGGTGGTGGATGTGCAGTGCATCATGCAGGCGCTGCCCAGCCTGGCCAGCAACTTCCACACCGAGATCATCACCACATCGCCCAAAGTCAAGATTCAGGGCGCCACCCACATCCCCTTCGACGAGCACAATGCGCTGGAGGTGGCCAAGAAGATCGTCCGCCGCGCCATCGACAACTTCGAGAACCGGGCCAGCGTGGCGATTCCCGATGTCGTCTCCGACGTGGTGCCGGGCTTCTCCCACGAGTACATCAACTATATGCTCGGTGGCTCCTTCCGCGCGTCGCTGCGCCCGCTCAACGACGCCATCATGGCGGGGCGCATCCGCGGCGTGGCGGCCAACGTCGGCTGCAACAATCCCCGCGTCCAGCAGGATGGGCTGCACAACCAGGTGGTGGAGCAACTGCTCGCCAATGACGTGCTGGTGGTGGAAACCGGCTGCGGCGCGCTGGCCAGCGCCAAGTGCGGGCTGCTGGTGGGCGAAGCGATGGCGAAAGCCGGCCCCGGTCTGCGCGAGATCTGCGAGGCCGTGGGCATCCCGCCGGTGCTGCACATGGGTTCCTGCGTGGACAACACGCGCATCCTCACCGTGCTGAGCCAGATGGCCACGGAGGGCGGTCTGGGCGACGACATCTCCGACATCCCAGCCGTGGGGCTGGCGCCAGAGTGGATGAGCGAGAAGGCGATGGCTATCGCCTCGTATGTTGCGGCTTCCGGCGGCTACGTGATCATGGGCGTCCACAACCCGGTGGATGGCAGCGACGTGGTGACGCACATCCTCAGCGATGTGTGGGAGAAGAAGGTGGGCGGCAAGATCGAGTTCGTGCCCGAGCCGGACGAGATCGTGCGCCGTGCGCTGGAGCACATCGACAAGAAACGCGCTGCATTGAAACTGCCCGCCTATGACCCCAAGAAGTGGGGCAAGAGCGGCGATGGGCGCATGGAAGAGCTGCTGACGCTTCCGCTGGAACAGCGGGCTGAGGCGCTCTACGGCGTCGCAGCGGACTAAAGCTGACCTGGGCATAGCAACGAGGAGGTTGTCATGAGCCGATATATTGCCACAAGAGCCATCAGCGGCGCCCAGCAGGTCGTCGCCGAGGCCGAAGCACTTCTAAGCAAGGCGCTTGCAGAACGGGGGCCGGACGCGCCGGCCGCATTCCCCAATACCGCCTATCATCTGCCGCTGATTCTGGGCATGACCGGGCGCGAAGTTGATACACTGGGCGATCTGCCGCCGGTGCTGGAGCGGGCGCGCAGCCTGCTGCACCCAACTCCCCCCGACCGGCGCTGGACGCCCTACCTGGGCGAGACGCTAGACGCCGGCATGGCGACGCTGCTGGCTGAAGAGACCATCGAGGCGATCCGCTTCATCTACGGCCAGGAGCCGCAGTCTTTCCCCGGCATCAACCTGGCGGGGACGAGTTTCACCAGCCCGGACCTAGCTGCGGCCAACGGCGGCGCTAATGGGGGCGGCTATCTCAACGGCCCCATCGACGACATCCAACTGCGCTCCTGGGGCATTGCGCTGGTGGATGGGCGTATGCCCGGCTTTGCCGCCATCGTCGGCGCGGCCAAGTCGAACGCGGTCGCGGTCAAGATCGTGCGCGAACTGCAGCGGCGCAACATCCTCACCTTCCTCTGCGGCAACGTCAACGGGCGGAGCATCATCCACCAGTTGCAGGAAGAGGGCGTGGAGATGGGCTACGACACCTACATCGTGCCCTTCGGCGTCGATACGATCAGCGCCATCTATGCCCTGGGCTTTGCCGTGCGCAGCGCGCTCACCTTCGGCGGCATGAAGGGCGGGCAGACGCGCGACATCCTGATGTACAACAAGAACCGGGTCTACGCCTTTGTGCTGGCTCTGGGCGAGGTGGACGACCTGAAGTACGCCACCGCCGCGGGCGCCATCAACTTCGGCTTCCCGGTGATCGCCGACACGGTCATCCCGGAGATTC
>JAPKMV010000911.1 GCA_026645635.1 Caldilineaceae bacterium | reverse complement strand
TTAGCGCGGATTTTCCTGATTCTATCCGCGCTAATCCGCTCAATCCGCCAAATCCGCGGTCTATTGTGAAACGGTCGGCAGGCTGATTCTACAATTCGATCAGTTCCTCAATCGGCTCCGGACGATGGCCGAAGGCGAGGCTGGGGCGCTCCACCGGCGCGGCCCAGCGCACGCCGTTGGCGATGATCCGCTGCACTTCCGGCTGATGGTAGCTGGGGTAGGTCTCATGGCCGGGGCGGAAGTAGAAGATCTTGCCCTGGCCGCGGTGATAGCAGCAGCCGCTGCGGAAGACCTCGCCGCCCTGGAACCAGCTCACAAGCACCAGTTCGTCCGGCGCGGGGATGTCGAAGAACTCGCCGTACATCTCTTCCTGCGGAATCTCGAAGTACTCACCTATGCCCTCGACGATGGGGTGACCCGGCGCCACCACCCACAGCCGCTCCCGCTCGCCGATCTCCCGCCACTTCAGGTCACAGGTGGTGCCCATCAGCCGCTTGAAAATCTTGGAGAAGTGGCCGGAGTGGAGCACCACCAGCCCCATCCCTTCGAGCACGCGCTGGTGGACGCGGGCAACGATCTCGTCGCTCACCTCGCCGTGGGCCATGTGGCCCCACCAGGTGAGCACGTCGGTCTCGGCCAGCACTGCTTCGGTGAGGCCGTGCTCTGGCTCGTCCAGTGTGGCCGTGCGCACGGTGTAGCCCGCAGCGGCCAGGCTGTTGGCCAGGGCAACGTGGATGCCGTCCGGGTAGACGGCGGCGACACGCGGGTCGCTGCGTTCGTGGCGATATTCGTTCCAGATGGTTACGCGAAGTGAATTTGACATAATTGTTACCTTGTTTGAGCAAATAGGATGGTGAAGTTTGAATTGTGAATCGTGAATTGTGAATGGTGAAGTGATCAAGCGTCGCCGACGTCGCTGGGTTGGACTGGGCGACCGCCGCGCCGGGCGGAAAGCTGGATCATGTCCCAGAGCAGGGCCATGCGCAGGCCGACTTCGGGCGGGCAGGGGTTGGGCAGTTGGCCGGCGCGCACGCGCAGGAACTGTTCCCAGGCGCCGTGGGAGATGGGCGTCTCCACCGGCTGCAAGTCCGGCTCGCCGTCGCGCTGCACCTCCAGCCGCTCGCCCCAGACGCCGGTGCGCAAGATGCCCCGCGTGCAGAAGACGCGCAGGTCGGACGCGCAGGACTGCACCGTGTCCCCGCAGCCGGAAAGGGTGACGAAGGTCCCCGATTCCAGCCGCGCCATGACGCTGCCCAGGATGTCCACCGGCGCGCCGCGATTGTCCAGCCACGCCGCCACCTCCACAAAAGGCTGACCCGCCAGGTCGGCCGTGGTGTTGAGCAGATGCGCGCCGGTGTCGAAGAGGAAGCCGCCGCCGGAGAGCGCCGGCTGCTGCCGCCAGGTGTTGGCGGTGAAGGCGTTCCAGCTTTGCCAGACCACGCCGTGGATGTTGAGCATCTCGCCCAACTCGCCGCTCTGGAGCATCTGCGCGGCTTTGCGAACCTGCGGCGACAGGCTGCCGTTGAAGGCCACGACCAGCGTGCGCCCGGTGCGGTCACGCGCACGGATCAGGCTGCGCGCCTCGACGGCGTTCATCACCATCGGCTTTTCGAGCATCACGTCCAGCCCGGCTTCCATGCAGGCCACGGTCTGGTCATGGTGATAGACATGCGGGGTGATGATGATCGCGGCGTCCAACTCGCCGCCATAGCGGCTGAGCATCTGCGCCAGGTCGGGTTCATTGGGCGGTGCAGGCATGTTCACATCGTCGAACATGAGAGCAAATTGCGCGGCTGTGGCCGGTGATGGCTCGCAGGTGGCCACCACCCGCACTGCATCGGTGTGGCGCAGCAACTGGCTGAGGTGATGGCGCGCCATCCCGCCGCAGCCAATAATGGCGATCCGCACCGGCATGTGGCTGCTCTGTGCGCCGACGTGCGCGCGATGACCGGCAGGGGCGGCGGGCGACTCTTGATCCATATGTAGCTCCTCATGAAAAATGGTTGCGCAGATCGTCGCTATCATGTTGCCATAGCCGCGCAGCCACGCCAAACCGCCAGCAGCTGGGATAGACCGCGGATTTGGCGGGTGCACCTACACAGAGATAACAGAGGAGTCACAGAGTTCACAAAGAGCACGCGGAGGGTAGACCTCTGCTATCTCTCTGCGACCTCTGTGTATTCTCGGCGGACTCT
>JAPKMV010000910.1 GCA_026645635.1 Caldilineaceae bacterium | reverse complement strand
GGCGGTGGAGGCGCGTGACGACACCCCTCGCCCCTCGCCCCTCGCCCCTCACCTACTTTCCCGCCTGCAATGGGCGGATGGGAGAAACTAAGATGGCAAAAGCAGATGGCGGCAAGCCGATCATCACGATTCTGGGATTGGGCGTCACCGGCGCCAGCGTGGGGCTGGCCTTGCAGCAGGCGAACGCCGCGGTCGAGATCGTCGGCCACGACAAGGCGCCGGAAGTCGGGCGCGAAGCCGGCAAGTTGAAGGCAGTGCACCGCACCGAGTGGAATCTCTTCAACGCCTGCGAGGGCGCCAGCGTGATCGTGCTGGCCATGCCGCTCAACGAGGCCGACGAAACCCTGGCGCTGCTCAAAGATGACATCGGCGACGGGACGCTGGTGCTGATGATCGCCGACGTGCTGGCGCCGGCTGCCGCAATGCTGGCGGCGCGGCTCGCCGGCAAGGGGCACAGCGTCGTCGGCCACCCGATCTTGAACGGCGTCGGCGGCGTGATTGCGCCGCGACCGGACCTGTTCGACAAGGTGGTCTTTGTGCTGGCGGCAGGGGCGGAGACGGACCCCACTGCGCTGGAGTTGGCGAGCAACTTTGTCGAAACGGTCGGCGCCCAGCCGCTCTACATGGACCCGCAGGAACATGACGGCATCATCGCCGGCGTGGAACAGTTGCCGCAGTTGTTGGCGCTGGCGCTGGTGCACATGCTCGCCAACGGGCCGGCCTGGCGCGAAGCAAAGCGGCTGGCAGGGCGCACCTTTGCCCAAAGCACGGGATTGGGGCGCTCCGGCGAGTCGCTGGCGCGCAGCCTGGTGGCAAACCGGGAGAATCTGCTGCTGCGCGTAGAGCAGCTCGAATGGGAACTGGCGGCCTGGAAGGAATGGCTGGCCCAGAAAGACGCGCCCGCCGGCGAAGAGAATCCTGCCGCCGCCGCCATCCGGTTTGCGAGCACCGAGCGGGACGCGTGGGAAGCGCAGGCTTTCCTGAAGAACTGGGACACCGGCCCGACGCCGCAAGCCGACACGAGTGGCGGCAGCAGCATCTTCCGCTCGCTTTTCCTGGGCAACCTGGGGCGGCGCAAGCAGCAGGAGCCAGAGAAGAAGCAATAGACCGCGGATGCGGCGGATTAGACGGATTCTCGCAGATTCAATCAAGAAAAATCCGCCGCATCCGCCGCATCCGCCAAATCCGCGGTCTATCTCTACATGAGCCAACGTATGAAGTGCATCATCCAGATTCCCTGCTATAACGAGGAGCGCACCCTGCCGGAGACGGTGGCTGCGCTGCCGCGGGCATTGGCCGGGGTCGATGTGCTCGAATACCTGGTGATCGACGACGGCAGCGCGGACAACACGGCCGCGGTGGCCGCCGCGCTGGGCGTGCACCACGTCGTGCGGCTGCCGCGCAATGGCGGGCTGGCGCGGGCGTTCATGGCCGGGCTGGAGGCGTCGGTGCGCCGCGGCGCCGACATCATCGTCAACACCGACGCCGACAACCAATATGTGGCGGATGACATTCACCTGCTGGTGGCGCCGATCCTGGCCGGGCGCGCCGATCTGGTGGTCGGGGATCGCGGCGTTGGCCGGGTGAAACATTTCTCAGGCGTCAAACGGCTGCTGCAACGCTTCGGCAGTTGGGTGATCTCCCAGGCGGCGGGCACGCCGATCCCCGACGCCACGAGCGGGTTTCGGGCGCTCACGCGCGATGCCGCGCTGCGCACGATGGTGCTGAGCGACTATTCGTACACGCTGGAGACGCTGATCCAGGCCGGGGCGCGGCGCACGGCGGTCGTGTATGTGCCGGTGCGCACCAACCCGCCGACGCGGCCGTCGCGGCTGATGAACAACCTGCCCCACTACCTGGCGAATTCGACCGCCACCATCGTGCGCGCCTATGCACTGTATCGGCCGCTGCGGGTGTTTACGATGATCGGCGCATTTGCCCTGGCGGTCGGGACGCTGATCGGGCTGCGCTTTCTGTACTTCTATCTGCAAGGCGCGGGCAACGGGCACATCCAGTCGTTGATCCTGGCGGCGGTGCTCTTGATTCTGGGCTTTCAGACACTGCTGATCGGGTTGGTGGCGGATCTGATCGGCGCGAATCGCAAGATCATGGAGGAGATATTGTATCGGACGCGGCGAACTGACGTGGCTTCCCCTGGCGCCGGCAACAGCGACCCTGTATTGCATGGGGAACGGCA
>JAPKMV010000090.1 GCA_026645635.1 Caldilineaceae bacterium | reverse complement strand
CCGCTGCCGGCCCCGGCAGCCAGTGAACAAGCCGAACTGCCCGCCATCGCGCCGCCGACTGCGACTCCTGCACCGCCCACACCGCCGCCAAGTCTCAGCCAGCCGGCCGACCTGCCCACCGTCGCGCCGTCGGCCCCGACTGCCGCACCGCCGCCAAGTTTCAGCCAACCGGCCGGATTGCCCGACGTCGCGCCGCCGGTCGCCGGCCAGGTCAGCCCACCGCTGCCGGCCCCGGCAGCCAGTGAACGAGCCGAATTGCCCGATGCCGCAGGGCCGTTGTTGGCAGCCGGGCTGGCCAGCGCCGCCTCTGCGCCGGCCGCGGCTGCAACCGAACCGGTCGCGCCGCCAGTGGCTGGCGCCGCCATCTTTCCGCCCTGGGTGCCGCCCTGGGACGAGTCTCAACGCCCGTCGCAGCCGCCAGCGCCCGCAGCGCCTGCACCGGACACACCGCGCACGCAGGAGGTGGCCAACGCACCGGCGGAGCGTTCGATCTTTGCGCCGTTGGCTGCCGGCGCGGTGGCAGCGGCGCGGCCGGTGGAATCGCCCACGACTGCGCCTCCAAGCGACTTGCCGCCATTTCTGGCCGACGCAACGATCCCGGCTAGATTTGCCCCCGCTCCGCCAGCCAGCAGCGAGGCGCCGCTTGAGCAGCCCGCGCCGGCCGTCGTCGAGACGACCGCACCCAGCACCGCGGCGCTGAGCGACGCCGCACCGGACGCGAGTGCGCCAGCCGAAGCACCGTTGGCAGAGGCGCCGCCGACGCCGGGCGCAGCTTCTGTCAGTATTCGGGGCCGCATGGACGGGCTGGCGATCGAAGTGGGCGCCGGCCCCTGGCCTGAGATCACGGCGGCGCTGACTGCGCGTCTTGACCAGTCGGCCTCCTTTTTCCGCAACGCCAACGTAGCCCTGGAATTGGGGACGCGGGCTTTGGCGGAGGACGAACTGAATGCGGTCGCCACGCTGTTGCACAAACATGGCATGGCGTTGGCCCTGGTGCGCACCGGCGCCGAGCGCACATTCCAATCAGCGCTGGCGCTCGGGTTGACGGTGACGCTGGAGGGCGCCGACGGCGCAGCGATGGCCGAAGCTGCTGCGGCGTCAACCAACGTCAACAGCGGCGGCTTTTTTGTCTACCGCGGCTATCTGCGTTCCGGCAACCGGCTGCGCCGCCAGGAACATGTGCTGGTGATCGGCGACGTGAACCCAGGCGCCGAGGTGATCAGCGACGGCGACGTGCTGGTGTGGGGCCGGCTGCGCGGCATCGTGCACGCCGGCGCGGCCGGCAACGTGCGTTCGATTGTCGCCGCGTTGGACATGGAGCCGACGCAACTGCGCATCGCCGATGTGATGACGACCAGCCCGGACCCGCAGCCGGGTCAGCCGGGGAAATGGTTCTGGCAGCGCTCGGCGCACAAGCGCGCGGAAGTCGCCCGCCTGGTGCACAAGGCAATCACCTTCGAGGAATGGGATGCGGGTCGCCCCGGTGGGTTGGTCAGCTTGCGCCGCAATGGGTGAACCTGCGACAATAAAGACGGTCGGCAATTCGTGATCTCACGCAATGGCGCCAACAGTAGTCTTTATCGGCGATAAGGAATCTCATGCGAAGGCGCAAAGACGCCAGGAGAAAAACACTTTGCGACTTTGCGTCTTTGTGTGCCAAAAAGCTATTGCCGATAAAGTCTAGTCATCAGCCTGGCGTCCTTGTGTGACACATAACTCTGGAACAGTCAAAGCGGACTCATTGCAATGCCTTGCACCGTTATCACCGTCACCTCCGGCAAGGGGGGCGTCGGCAAGACCACCACCACGGCAAATCTGAGCGCGGCGCTGTCGCGACTCGGCCAACGGGTTGTCGCCGTCGACGCCGACATCGGCTTGCGCAATCTCGACCTGGTCATGGGGTTGGAAAACCGCATCCTCTATGACTCGATCGATGTGGCGGAAGGGCGCTGTACGCTGCAGCAGGCGATGGTGCGCGACCCGCGCGCCGAGGCGCTCTATCTGCTGCCCGCGGCGCAGACCCGCGACAAGGCGGATCTGAATCCGGCGCAGATGAAGCTGATCTGCGACCAACTGCGCCAGATGGCGGATTACGTGCTGATCGATTCGCCCGCCGGCATCGAACATGGTTTCAACACGGCCATCTCGGCAGCCGACCGGGTGCTGATCGTGACCACCTCGGATGTAAGCGCGCTGCGCGACGCCGACAAGGTGATCTACCTGCTCGAGCGCGACTATCACAAGCAGCCGGGGCTGGTGATCAACCGCTTCAACGAGCGGCTGGTCAATTCTGGCGAGATGCGCGGCATCGACGATGTGCTCGACATTCTCGCCATCGATCTGATGGGCGTGGTGCCGGAGGACGAGCTGCTGATGCTCTCCACCGACCGCGGCACGCCGGCTGTGTTCGACAAGCGGCTGGCGGTGGCGCATGCGTATGAGAACATCGCCCAACGCATTATGGGCCAGAATGTCCCGTTGACGGACTATCGCAAGCGCGGCTTCTGGGCGTGGCTCAAGCGGTTGTTTGGGCGCTGAGTTTCAAGCAAGTGCAGGTGTATGTTTCAACGACTGAATTGGAAACTGTTTGACTGGCCGCTGCTGGTGGTGGTGGTGCTGCTCTGTGTGCTGAGCGTGGCGATGATCTACAGCGCCACGGCCACCACCAGCGACCTCTCCGACTACTGGCTGCGTCAGATCAACTTCACGATCATTGGTCTGGTGTCGCTCTTTGTCATCGCGGTGATCGACTATCGGCAGTTGGCGCTGTTGGCTGTGCCCGCGTTTGTCTTCTTTGTGCTTTCGCTGGTCGTCGTCCTCATCTTTGGGACGGCCCAGGGCGGTTCGCTGAGCTGGTTCGACATCGGTGGCACGCTGGTGCAGCCGACGGAGCCGGGGAAGTTTCTCTACATCATCTTTCTCGCCTGGTATCTGAGCACCTTCCGCGAGCGGATGTCACGGTTTGTCTATCTGTTGATCGCGTTGATTCTGGTGGGCGCGCCGCTGGTGCTCATCTACATCCAACCCGATTTTGGCATGACCATCACCTATGCCTTTCTCGGCGGCGCGTTGATTCTGGTGGCGGGTGTGCGGTTTCGCCATCTTGCCATGTTGGCGCTGGCGGCGATCGCTGCGCTGCCGATCTTCGCCGCGTCGCTGCAAGGGTACATGCTGGCGCGCCTGTGCATCTTTATGCCGACCGATGACAACGGCCGCATCATTGCGCCGATCCTCACGCTCTTGCAGGCGTCGTTCCAACGGTTGCCCAGTGAGTGCGTGACGCCCGCCGCCAATATCGCCGCATCCTACAATGTGGAGCAGGCGCTGATCGCGGTGGGCAACGGCGGCTTGACAGGCATGGGCTGGCTGCAGGGCACGCAGAACCAGCTACGCTTCCTGCGTGTGCGTCAGACGGACTTCATCTTCAGCGTCATTGCTGAGGAGTTGGGGTTGATCGGCGCGGCGCTGACCTTGCTGCTGCTGCTGTTTGTGGTCTGGCGCGTGCTGCGCATTGCCGACCAGGCGCCGGATCAGTTCGGCAAACTGCTGGCCACCGGCGTGGCGGCGCTGATCTTCTTCCAGGTGCTGATCAATGTGGGCTTCAACCTGCGTCTGATGCCGGTGACCGGCTTGACGCTGCCCTTCATCAGCGCGGGCGGCAGTTCGCTCGTGTCGATGATGTTCGCCATCGGTCTAGCCGAAAGCGTAGCGATGCGCCATCGGAAGATTGACTTTTATTAGGTGGGAGATCGAGCAATCTCTTAATCTCCTAATCGCTCAATCTCTGAGATTGGAGATTAGGAGATTAAGAGATTGGGTTTATTTGTACGGTTCGGGTTCGCTGGCAAAGGCGCCGGGGTAGGTGGAGCGCACGTCCACCTGGCTATCCTGCTGCATCTTGAGCAGGAGCGCGGCGGTCATGCGGGTGTTCTCCTCGACCGCCAGGTTGAGCGCAATGCTCTCTCCCAGGGCAAAGAGCAGGGCAAAGTAGAGAAAGCCAAAGAAAATCACAAACACGGCAGACATGATGGCGCCGACGCCGCCAAAGAGCCAGCCATAGTCGCCAACCTGGTCGCCCAACAGCCCGCCCAACTGGCTGCTGAAGAGCGCCGTGCTGATGGCGCCCAAAATCGACAGAATCAGCACGATCCAGGCAAACACTTTTAGCAGGGCGCTGATAAAGCGCAGAAAATCAAATCGCTTTGGAACGGTCATGGGAACCTCCGGCTCTCTGGTGCTTGGTTGCTACGACTCGCTGCGGCACTTCCTGGGCGGGCGCCGCGTTTCTGCGCCAGTCCCCGCTCGACGCCACGAATGGCGTCCTCATTCTACATCAATCCACCATAAATCTGCGAACACGCGATCTGGGAGGCTGTTCGTATTGCCGCTCAGTCGGATTTTGACGCGCTGCTGGCGGCTGGCGCTGCGGGTGCTGACGCACTCTCCGGCTTGGCTGACTCTGTCTTGCCAGACTCTGTCTTGCCAGATTCACCCTTGGCGGCGTCGGCGGGGGCGCTTTCTCCCTTGTCGGCAGCGCTCTTGCCGTTGGCGCCGGTCTTGGCGGCATTTTTGCTGTCGGTAATGTACCAGCCGCTGCCCTTGAAGTGAATTGCCGGCGGGCTGAGACGCCGCTGCACCCGATGGCTGTGGCAGACCGGGCATGTGGGCAGGCTACTGTCCGAAAAGGACTGGATGCGCTCAAACTCATTACCGCAATCGAGACACGAAAACTCGTAGATCGGCATAGACCAACTCTCCAAAACCAACGGACCTGCAAACTGGTTAAGACCACGCACGCGCGACGATCGCGCTGCGCCTTTGCGGATCGTGCGTGACTGCCGCTATACTCGCAGCAGTTTCGTCACGACCGCGATCTGCGAGTATATGCACGGATGGCTGTCGTGTCTAATTTGTATGGACATAACTTCTACATCGCGCATGTCACCTTCTTTTGCCCGCTACGCTACCACGTCCGGCCGCTATGAACCGGAAGGCATCTACCTCTCCGCGCCGCTGGAGGGTGCGTGCGTCGTCATCCAGGGCTGGGGCGCGCACCCGGAGGCCCACGGAGCCTACACCTACAACGGAGTGCCGCTGAAGGGGCATCCGGGCGTGGACCTGGCCGCAGCGCCTGGCGCCGCAGTGTTGGCGGTCGACAATGGCCGCGTCACCGAGATCAGCATCGAGCGCGGGGGGGTCGGCCGCTACCTCAAGCTGGAGCATGCGTGGGGCGAATCGTTCTACGCGCACCTGGACGATGTGCTGGTGGAAGCCGGGCAGGCCGTCACCCGCGGGCAGCCCTTGGCGCACGTTGCGGCGCAGACGGCGGCCGGCGCGCCGGCGCATCTGCACTGGGCGCTGCGCATCGCACCCTACAACCGCTTCGATGGCTGGGGCGGTTTCACCGATCCGCTGCCTTACCTCGTCGCCGCGGAGGTGAGCACCGTCGAAAGCGGCGGCGACGAAGCAGCAGTCGTCGCCATCCCGCCCATGCTCGCCGAGCGCCCCGGAATGCGCCGACCCTGATAGACCGCAGATTTGGCGGATGCGGCGGATTTTCGCGGATTCTTCCTGTTGGTAATCCGCGGAAATCCGCCTAATCCGTTCAATCTGCGGTCTATCTGCTCTCAAACCGGCGCCATGCGGATGGTGAAGTGGCGCAGCACCGGCGCCTGGCTCACGATGCGATAGCCGGGGAGCGCCTCCCGCTGTGCGTTGACCGCCAGGATCACCTCGGCCAGATAGTCCACGTGACTCTGCGTGTAGACGCGGCGCGGGAAGGCCAGCCGCACCAGTTCCATCGCCGCCGGCTTCTCACTGCCGTCGGGCTGCAGGCCAAACATCACCGAGCCGATCTCCACCCCGCGCACCCCGCCGAGTAGATAGAGGGCGTTGTTCAGCGACCATGCCGGATAGTGGGTGACGGGAATGTGCGGCAGCATGGCGCGCGCGTCGATGTAGACCGCGTGGCCGCCCGTCGGCAGGACGATGGGCACGCCGGCATTCGTGAGTTTGTCCCCCAGGTAAGCGATGGAGCGGATGCGGTAGCGCAGATAATGCTCGTCCAGCGCCTCGTAGAGGCCGACGGCGATGGCCTCCAGATCGTACCCGGCCATGCCGCCGTAGGTGGGAAAGCCCTCGGTGAGAATCTCCAGGTTGCGGCAGTTGGCCGCCAGCGCGTCGTCGTTGAGCGCCAGGAAGCCGCCGATGTTGGCCATGCCGTCCTTCTTGGCGCTCATCGTGCAGCCGTCGGCGTAGCTGAACAGTTCGCGGGCGATGTCGATGGGCGCCTTGTCAGCGTAGCCCTCCTCGCGCGTCTTGATAAACCAACTGTTCTCGGCAAAGCGGCAGGCGTCGATGATCAGCGGCAGGCCGTGGCGGTGGGCGATTTCGCTCACCGCGCGCACGTTGGCCATGTTCACCGGCTGGCCGCCGCCGGAGTTGTTGGTCACGGTCAGCATGACGCAGGGGATGTTCTCTGGCCCGATTTCAAGGATGTTGCGTTCCAGCGCCGCCAGATCCATGTTGCCCTTGAAGGGATGGATCAGCCGCGGCTGCCGCCCTTCGGCGATCACCAGGTCGCGCGCCTCCGCACCGGTGTGCTCGACGTGGGCGCGCGTCGTGTCGAAGTGCGTGTTGTTGAGCACCACTTTGCCCGGGCCGGCAATGGCGGTGAAAAGGATGTGCTCCGCCGCGCGACCCTGGTGTGTTGGGATGACATGCTTGAAGCCGGTGATGTCGCGCACGGCGGCCTCGAAGCGGTAGAAGGAGGACGCGCCGGCGTAGGACTCGTCGCTGGCGATCATGCCTGCCCACTGCCGCGCGGACATGGCGCCGGTGCCGCTGTCGGTGAGCAGGTCGATCAGCACGTCGCTGGCGTGGAGCAGAAATGGATTGTAGCCGGCAGCTTGCAGCGCCGTCTCCCGCTCTTCCAGCGTGGTGAAGCGGATTGGCTCCACCGAGCGGACGCGGAACGGTTCGATGATAGTGGTGGGATGAAACTCCTGCACAACGTCCTCCTTGACGCGTCAATGTGGTGGATAATGGCCCTGAGGTAAGTCCATTATACACAGGCTCCCCGCACTTGGCCTGCTTCCAGCGTGACGGATGATTGAAACGGAACCCCGTAGGTGCGGTTTGCAACCGCACGGTCGTCCGGTGACTCGTGCGGTTACAAACCGCACCTACGATGGACTATTTTTCAGGGAAGACTTCTGCGCCGATCTGTGCTATGCTGGCGACAACCTGATGCGCGCCCGCGTTCGCTGCGGGCGACCGACTGACCCTGAGTCACCCCAAGGAGTTGACCTATGCGCCTGCCGCCGATCGTTCCAACCCGTTCCTCTCTCGCTGTCTTCTTTGCCCTGTTGCTGCTGGCGACCGCCGCGGGCGGTGCGCGCGGCCAGGAGCCGCCGCCAGCGCCGCCGCGCGCCTGGTTGCCGCTGATCCACGCGCCGGTCCCTCCCCCGATCCTGCTCGCCGCCGCGCACATCGACAGCGCCGTAAGCCATGAGCCGGACGAGGCGCTGCTGCTCTGGAATGTCGGCGACGTGGCGCAGCCGCTGGCCGGCTGGTCACTGACGAGCGGGACGCGCCGCACCACGTTCCCCATCACGTCCACCCTCACCCTGAAGCCGGGCGAGCGGCTCTGGTGTGCGGCGCAGGCGGCGGCGTTCGCTGCGTCATTCGGCGCACCGGCCGCCTGTGAGTGGGCGGCGGACAGCGACCCGCACGCGGTCGATCTGCACGGCGCATTCGGCCTGGTCAACGGCGGCGGTTCCGTGCTGCTGCGCAACGCCCACGGCGCGCTGGTGGATGCGCTGCTCTATGGCAGCGCCACGCAGCCGATCGATGGCTGGCAGGGTGCGCCGGCACAGCCCTACACCCGCGGTCTGGTCGGCGCCAATGGCCAGGTCTGGCAGCGCAAGCTGGACCCGGCGCATGACCTGCCGCTGGACAGCGACCGCGCCGCCGACTGGCAGGGCGACCTGGCCGACCTCACGTTGGGCCGCCGCGTGCGCTATGCCGGCTGGCTGGGCTGGTCGGACGCCGATCTGCTGCGCCCGGTGCGCGGGGAAGCAACCGCATCCGTCACCGTGGCTGTCGGGCCGGAAGGGCTGTTTCGCCCCTTGCAGGCGGCGTTTGCCGCGGCGCAGGCGACGATCGACCTCAACATCTACACCTTCGAGCACCCACAGTTGGCGGAGACAGTGGCGGCCGCCGCACGCCGCGGGGTGCGCGTACGTGTGCTGCTCGACGGCAGCCCCGCCGGCGGCATCAGCGACCTGGAGCGTTGGTGCGCCGCGGTGATGGCCGCAGCCGGGGTCGATGTGCGCTTCATGGCGGTGATCGACGCCGCGCCCAACGGCTATCGCAAGCGCTATCGTTTCAACCACGCCAAGTACGCCGTGATCGACGGCCAGCGCGCCTTCGTGGGCACCGACAATTTCAACTGGGATTCCGTGCCACTGCCCGCGGCTGCCGCCGTGGGTGGACGTCGCGGCGTCTATCTCTTCACCGACGCGGCGCCGGTCGTTGGCGTCTTGCAGCGCGTTTTTGCCGCCGACTGGGGCGAAGGACGCTTCCTCGATGTGCGCCCCTTCGACCCGGCCGATCCCAAGTTTGGTGTGCCGCCGGCGGATTTCGTCTTGCCGGAGCCGCCGATCTACACGGTGACGGCCGCGCCCTTTGCCGCGCCGGTGAGCGCCGCAGGGGCGGCTCAGTTTGTGGTGGGCACGGCGCCCGAGAATGTGTTGCGCGAGGATGACGGGCTGCACGCGCTGATTGGCCGCGCCGGTGCAGGCGACGAGTTGCTGGTGATGCAGCTCTACGAGAACAGGAACTGGGGCGAGTCCACGAGCAACCCGGTGGCGGACCCTAATTTGCGGCTGGAGGCGTTGCTGGCCGCGGCGCGCCGCGGTGCAGTCGTGCGCATTCTGCTGGACAGCTACTTCGACGAGCCGGAGGAACTGCGCAGCAACCGCGCTACTGTGGACTATGTGGCTGCGGTGGCTGCGGCCGAGAGCCTCGACCTGGCCGCACGGCGCGCCAATCCCACTCTGGGCGGCATCCACGCCAAAGTGCTGCTGGCGCGGGTGGGCGGCGAGACCTGGTCCGCCGTCGGCAGCCTCAACGGCGGCGAGGTGAGCTACAAGTTGAATCGCGAACTGCTGCTGCTGGTGGATCTGCCCCCGATCCACGCACGGCTGCGGGAGGTCTTTTTCCATGACTGGGCAATGAGTGATGAGTGATCGGCGAGGGGTGATTGGCGAAAACTCGTGCTGCCCCTCATCCCTCACCTCACCCCTGCCCAGTTGACGATTTCCGCCGCGCAGGGTATAGTCCCAAACAGTTGGGCGAATAGCTCAGTTGGTTAGAGCGCCTCGCTTACACCGAGGAGGTCAGGGGTTCGAGTCC
>JAPKMV010000909.1 GCA_026645635.1 Caldilineaceae bacterium | reverse complement strand
AACTAGAAAGGCTAACATTATGTCGATTGAATCTGCCGGCGCCCGCCCTCTCGCCACTGTGACCAGCCCGGGACTGCGCCCGGACTGGCAAGAATTGAGTTTTTGGAAAGAGAACTACGAGTTCGTCCTGGCTGCGATCACCCTGGTTGCGCTGCTGATCGGCTGGATCGGCGGCGAACTCACCGGCGCGCTGCCGGATTGGGCCGTGACCGCCGCGGCCGTGACAGCTTTCGTGGCCGGCGGCTACTCGGGCGTGATCGGCGCCTATCAACAGGCGCGCCAGGGTCGCTTCGACATCGACTTCCTGATGATCGCGGCGGCGCTGGGCGCGGCGCTGATCAACGAATGGGTGGAGGGCGCCCTGCTGCTCTTCCTCTTTACCCTGAGCGGCGCGCTGGAAACCTACGCCATGGGGCGCACGCGCAAGGCCATCGAGTCGTTGAGCAAACTGCGCCCGGATGTGGCGACGGTGCGCCGCGGCGACCAGGAACTGCGCCTGGCGGTGGTGGACCTGATCCTCGGCGACATCGTGATCGTCAAGCCGGGCGAGCGGCTGCCGGTGGATGGCGCCGTGATCGGCGGCGCCAGCAGCGTGGACCAGAGTGCCATCACCGGCGAGAGCATTCCCGTCAACAAGCTGCCCGGCGACGAGGTCTTTGCCGGCACGATCAACGGCGGCGGCGCGCTCGAAGTCAAGGTGACCAAGCTGGCCTCCGAGAGCACGCTGAGCAAGATCATCAACCTGGTGGCCGCGGCGCAGGAAGACGCCACGCCCACGCAGCAGTTCATCGACCGTTTCAGCCAGCCTTACACCTGGACGGTGATCGGCGCCACACTGCTGGCCATCGTGCTGCCGGTCTTCTTTCTCACCGAACCTTTCGGCGAGACGCTCTACCGCGCCATGACGCTGCTGGTGGTCGCCAGCCCGTGTGCGCTGGTGATCAGCACGCCGGCCAGCGCGTTGAGCGCCATCGCCGTGGCCGCCAAGTACGGTGTGCTCTTCAAAGGCGGGGCCTATCTGGAACTGCTGGGCCAGACCACGGTCATGGCATTCGACAAGACGGGCACACTCACGCCGGGACGCCCGGTCGTAACGAACATTCACCCGATGACGGGGCACAGCGAGACGCGGCTCTTGCAGATGGCAGCCAGCGCCGAAGCGCTCAGCGAACACCACATTGCCCGCGCCATCGTCGAGAAGGCGCGGGAGCGCGGCCTGTCGCTGGAGAAGCCGACGGCATTTCAGGCGACGGCCGGCGAAGGCATCGCGGCGGAATTCGACCGCGGCGACCATGTCGAAACAATCTATATCGGCAACGATCGATTCTTTGTCAACGCGCAGATGGACCTGTCGCCTGCGGTTCGCATGGTCGGGCAGGCGCTGCAACGTCAGGGCAAGTCGGTCATGCTGGTGGTGCGGCGCAGCACGGTGGAAGACACCCTGGGCGCCGACCGCGACTGGGAGGTGATGGGCTACATCGCCGTGGCGGACACGCTGCGCAGCGAGGCGCCCGCGGCGATCCGCGACCTCCACGCGCTCGGCTACACCAAGGTGGCGATGATGACCGGCGACAACGCGGCTGCCGCGCACTACATTGCCCGGCAGGCAGGCATCGACGATGTCTACGCCGATCTCTTGCCGGAGCAGAAGCTGACGTTGGTGCGGGAACTGAGCAGCGAGGGCAATGTTGCCATGATCGGCGACGGCGTCAACGATGCGCCGGCGCTGGCCACGGCCTCGGTGGGCATCGCGATGGGCGCCGGCGGCACCGACGTAGCGTTGGAAACCGCCGACGTGGTGCTGATGTCCAGCGATCTCTCCAAGCTGCCCTTTGCCATCGAGGTGAGCCGCAAAGCCACCACCATCATCCGCCAGAATGTGATCTTTTCCGTGTCGGTGATCGTGACGCTGGTGGTGCTGACCATTCTGCTGCCGGTCTTCATCCCCGGCTATCTGCTGCCGCTGCCGTTGGGCGTCGTCGGCCACGAAGGCAGCACGCTCATCGTCGTCGCCAACGGGCTGCGGATGCTGCGGATGAGGCCGTAGGGGGGAGATTGGAGATTGGAGATTAGGAGATTGGGCGATTAGGAGATTATCCGCCGAACAAAAATCGCCTAATCTCCCAATCTCTTAATCTCTTAATCTCCAATCTCCAATCTCTAATCTCCAACCTCCCCATCCAAATTCAACCGATACCCCTTCCCGC
>JAPKMV010000908.1 GCA_026645635.1 Caldilineaceae bacterium | reverse complement strand
TGTTGCACGCAAAAATCAACGAAAGGGAGACCTAAATGTCACACATGCAAACGCTCGTTGCACAAATGACCCTCGAAGAAAAGGCCGCGCTCTGCACCGGCGCCACCGCATGGAACACCACGCCCATCGACCGGCTGGGGGTGCCCGAGCTGTTTCTCTCGGATGGGCCGCACGGTGTACGCCGCGTGGCCGACCCCAATTCGATGACCATCGAGAGTCTGCCATCGACCTGTTTCCCGACTGCATCCTGTCTGGCCGCCACCTGGGACGCCGACCTGGCCGCTGCCATGGGGCAGGCGCTGGCTGAGGAGGCCATCGCCCTCGACGTGGACGTGGTGTTAGGCCCCGGCGTCAACATGAAGCGCACGCCAGTTTGTGGGCGCAATTTCGAGTACTTTGCAGAAGACCCGCTTCTGGCCGGCGTGCTGGCGGCCAGCTTGATCAACGGCGTGCAGGGCAAGGGCATCGGCACTTCACTCAAGCACTTTGCCGCCAACAACCAGGAACACGAACGCATGACCATCAGCGCCGAGGTGGACGAGCGCACCTTGCGCGAGATCTATCTGCCGGCGTTCGAGACTGCCGTCAAACAGGCGCAGCCCTGGACCGTGATGTGCGCCTACAACAGGCTCAATGGCGTCTACTGCTCGGAGCACCACGAGTTGTTGGTGGACATTCTCAAAGACGAGTGGGGCTTCGAGGGACTCGTAGTCTCCGATTGGGGTGCAGTGCATGATCGTGTTGCCGCGCTGCAGGGTGGTTTGGACCTGGAAATGCCCGGCCCCAGGGCGCGTCGCGTCCAGGCGGTGGTGGAGGCAGTGCGCAGCGGTGTGCTCGCCGAGTCTGCGCTCGATGAAGCGGTGCGCCGCATCCTGCGCATCGTTTTCATGGCTGCCGAAACACCTAAGGGGACGCCTTTTGATGCTGCCGCCCATCATGCGCTGGCGCGCAAGATCGCCGGCGAGGGCATGGTGCTGCTCAAGAACGATGGCATCCTGCCGCTGAAAGGCGGCGGTCGCATTGCGGTGATCGGCCGCAGCGCGCAGGAACCGCACTTCCAGGGGCACGGCAGCTCGCACATCAACCCGACCCAGGTGGACATCCCCTTTGACGAATTGGCGAAGCTGGCCGGCGATGCTCAGCTTACCTACAGCGAAGGCTACCCCGCCGACGACAGCAGCCAACCGGCCCTGATCGAGGCCGCCGTGGCCGCCGCCCAGGCTGCGGATGTGGCGCTGCTCTACGTTGCCCTGCCGACCTTCAAGGAATCCGAAGGCTACGACCGCACCGATCTCGACCTGACTGCGCACCAGGTGGCGTTGATCCAGGCGGTCACCGCCGTCCAGCCGCGCAGCGTCGTCATCCTGAACAACGGTTCCGCTGTGACCATGAGTGCGTGGATCGACGGTGCGGCTGCTGTGCTCGAGGCGTGGATGATGGGGCAGGCTGGCGGCGGCGCCATTGCCGACGTCCTGTTCGGGGTGGTCAATCCATCCGGCAAATTGGCCGAAACCTTCCCGCTGCGGTTGGCTGACACGCCCGCCTACCTGAATCATCCCGGCGAGCATGGCAAGGTGCGCTACGGCGAGGGGCTGTACATCGGCTATCGCTACTACGACGCCACGGAGCGGCCCGTGCTCTTCCCCTTTGGCTACGGCCAGAGCTACACGACCTTTGCCTACGGCGTCCCCCAGGTGTCGGCCAAGACCTTCCGCGACGTAGACGGGCTGACTGTGACGGTGAGCGTCACCAACACGGGGGCTGTCGCGGGCAAAGAGGTGGTCCAGGTCTACGTACACGACCGCAGCGCCAGTTTGCCGCGCCCGCCCAAGGAACTCAAAGGCTTTGCCAAGGTGGAACTGCAGCCCGGCGAGACAAAGAACGTAACCATCCATCTCGATTTCCGCGCGTTTGCCTTCTATCACCCCGGCTTTGGGCAATGGATCACGGAGGACGGCGAGTTCGACATTCTGATCGGCGCATCCTCCGCCGACATCCGCTGTGAGGCGACAGTGACCCTTCAGTCGACGCTCGACTTGCCTTCCATCGTGACGCGCATGTCAACGCCGAACCAGTGGCTGGCCGACCGCCGCGGTAAACAGGTCTTTGCGCCGCTCTTTCAACAGATGATGGGGATGCTCGCCGCCACCTTCGGCGTCGAGCCTACCGCGGAGGCGTTCAACGACGATGCCATGGGATACTTGATGA
>JAPKMV010000907.1 GCA_026645635.1 Caldilineaceae bacterium | reverse complement strand
CCCGGCGGCAGATCGACAAAGCGGAAGCTGCCGTCGTCGCGCGCCAGCGTCACCCACTCGGCGCCGTCGTCGCCCCGCACCAGCACAACCACCGCGCCGGCGCCGCCGCGCACCATGCCGCTCAGCGTGCTGCGGCTGACGACCTCCGCCGGCGGGCTGGCGTCCAGTTTGATCGCAACCTCGCGCTGGTCGGCTTCCAACACCACCGTCTGCGCCACACTCGTCCCTTCGAGACGGATCAGGTAGTCGCCGGGTTCGAGTTCAAAGAGTTCGAAGCGCGCCTCGGCGTCGAGCGCAGTGCGCGCGGCCAGCAGCCCGCCCCGCTCCAGTTGCAGCACTTGCCCCGGCTTGCCGCCGATCACCAGGCCGCGCAGGATCACTGTAGGCTTGGGCGGCGCGGCCTGGATGCGCGCCACCTTTGGCTCGGCCTGCAGCGCGCGCACGATGGGCAACATGCCGCCCGGCCAACGTTGGCTGTACCAGGCGTGCGCCTCCCACCAGGGGCTGGTGCTGCCCAGCGCCTCGTTGCCGACCAGCCAGAACGCGGTGCAAAAATAGTAGTCGGGCGCGTGTTTGTACCGCTGGCTGACGCCCATCATCACCCGGCAGGTCTCCAGCGTCTGCGCCATGTGGAGGTCGGGCGTCGTCGCCGGGTAGCGCGGGTCGGTGTCCTGACCGACCAGATAGCCCGACTCGGTGGAGAGGATCGGGATGCTGCGGCCCAGATGACGACGGTTGAGTGCATCGAAATGTTCGTAGGCGAGCAAACAGGCGTGGTCATCGGCGATGGTGGCGCCGGGGTTGCGGCGGTCATAGCGTAGGCGGTTGACCTCGAGCAGGCTGCGCCCGCGCCAGGCGTCCTCCCCCCAGGCTTCGGCGGCGAGGGTGCGAAAGAAGCGTTCGGTGTAGGCGCCGCCTTCCTGGTTGCCGATGTCGTAGGGATAATCCAGCGGGCGGTTGCCGGCGTAGTTGTGGATCGCCTGCCAGACGGGGCCGTCCAACAGGTCGCGGTGGCCGGCGGCCACGATGCGCCCGACCAGATCCCAGCGGCTGCCATTGGCGAGCGCGGGGATCGCGGGCATCCCGCCCCGCTCCAGCACCAGATCCAGGTTGGCGATGGTGTTCTCCACCGTCAGATCCAGGCCGTTGACCGGCACGCGCCCGCCTTTCCACTCGGCGTCCACGTCCGGTTCATTGTTGAACTCGATGTAGCGCACGCCGGCGCGCACCAGGGCGTCGAGATGTACCAATTCCTTGACGCCCAGCCGGCCGGGATTGGGATTCGGGCGATAGAGGCGCACGATGGGCATGAAGCCTTCGGCCAGCAGCAGCTCGCAGAAGTCCAGCGCGCCGTCATGGTTGAAGATCTTCACCCACTTGACGCCCATGCTGCGCAGTTCCGGCAGCCAGAATTCGCGAATCTTGGCAATGCCAACGGCTGTGGCGTAGCCCACAGTCCAATGCACGCCAATGCCAGTATCATTTGCAGGTCGTGGATACTCGTTCAATTCCATGGCGAATGTGGGTGCTGCGCTGTATGGTTTGGGATTGCGGCCCGCATCGCTGCCGATGCGGTGACTACGATTATAACGCATGGATGCAGAGATGGAAAGCGCACCATCGGTTTGCCCACCTGCGTTAGTTGGGGTATTGTATCACTTTGCGACTTTGGCGGACGAACTGATTGCAGGAATAAGACATGGAAATTGTTCAATCGATTGCCAACCGCGTCACCGAAAATGTGCGCCAGGTGATTGTCGGTAAAGACAACGAAGTGCGGTTGACGCTGCTGGCGATGTTGTGCGAGGGTCATCTGTTGATTGAGGATGTGCCCGGCGTCGGCAAGACCATGCTGGCGCGGGCGTTGTCGCTCAGCATCGGCTGCTCGTTTCGCCGCATCCAGTTTACGCCGGACATGCTCCCCACCGATGTGACGGGCGTCAACATCTTCAACCAGAAGAGCCAGGAATTCGAGTTTCGCCCCGGCCCGATCTTCGCCCAGATCGTGCTGACGGATGAAATCAACCGCGCCACGCCCAAGACGCAATCCGCGCTGCTCGAGGCGATGGAAGAGCGCCAGGTCACGGTGGATGGCATCACCCACAAGATGCCAAAGCCCTTCATGGTGCTGGCGACGCAGAATCCCATCGAATACGAAGGCACTTTCCCCCTGCCCGAGGCGCAGGTGGACCGCTTCATGATGCGCATCC
>JAPKMV010000906.1 GCA_026645635.1 Caldilineaceae bacterium | reverse complement strand
TGGCCTACCCCAAATCGTCGTGCAGGGCTTCGACAAAGATGGCAATCCACTGGACAGCAGCTACCAAAGCGCCGGCAGCGCGCAAACCAGCGACCCGCAGTACAGCAGCATCGCCCTGGCCGCCACCTGGATCGGCTACGCCTACCGCGTGGTCTGGCAGGATCGCCGCGCCGCACCGGTCAGAATCATCGATGTCGTGCGCAACGGTTCATCGATGTCCGCGCCGCTGCAGATCTTCGGCAACGCGCTGACCAATGCAGGGCGAAACTATGGCCCCAGCGTGGCCTACGACCCGATCACCGGGCGCGTGCTGACGGTCTTCCTCTCCGACGTCAAGCGGGTGATCGGCATTCTCCATCAGGGTGGCACGCTGATCGGCGGCCCCCTGGTCTTGTCGCTGGATGCCTACCCCGCCGCGCGTTCGCCGCAGGTGGCCTGGCACCCCGGCTACCGCGGCTGGCTGGTGAGCTACCAGGACGATGCGGCCAGCCAGCGCCATGTCTTCGTGCCCGTCGACACCAACGGTCAGCAAGCCTTCACGCCCACCACCGGCTTCTTCCTCGCCGCCGACGACAACAGCCTGGCCTGTCCCGCGCCGGCCAGCGCGCCAGTCGTCGATCTGCCCTTCGAGGAACTGCCCGGCGCCACCACCTTCCGCGACGCGGCGGGCTACGGCAACCAACCCACCTGCGCGGGCGGCGCCTGCCCGACGGCCGGCTTCATTGGCGCGCCCGCCGCGCAGAATTCGGACTACGCCGCGCGCTTCGACGGCATGGACGACAGCCTGACCATCACCCGCACGGTGCAGGACGACTTCAGCGTCGCCTTCTGGATCAAGACGCCGGCCTACGACGACCAACATCTGATCCAGACCGTGGTCGACGGCGGCAACTTCAACACCGACGGCTTCGTCGTCCGCATCAACCGGGGCGGCGTGGTGGCGTCTGTGCCGGGGATGAGCTTCCAGACGCCCAACCGCATCGACGACGACCAGTGGCACTTCGTCGTCGTCAGTCGTAAGAAGTCGACCGGCCAACTGGACATCTACGTGGATGGCGCACTCGCCCGCGGCCTGCCCGGCACGCCCGGTCTCACCCTGAACGGTGCGGCCAATCTGACCATCGGCAAGAAACCGGACAACACCTATCACCTGCGCGGCGTGCTGGACAATCTGCAGATCTTCCCGTCGGCGCTGCTGTCGGACACCGTGCAGGGGATGTACAACCGCTCGCTCCAGTCCTACTGCGTGGCGGCCGGCGCCAGCACGGGTCTCAGCAATGTCTACTGGGCGCGGGTGCGGGCCAGCCAGGCCGACGTACGCGGCGGCCCCGTCACCGCGAGCAACGGGCTGAGCCTGACCATCGACGGCGACCTGCCCACCGCGCAGATCGACTCTGTGCAGAGCGGCGCCGTCGTGGCCGCCGGCCAGGTGATCGGCGGTGTGGCCGCCGACGCCACCTCCGGCGTCGACTTTGTCGAGGTCAGCGTGGACAACGGCGCCTGGCAGCAGGCCACCGGCGCCAACGCCTGGGCCTATTCCCTGGCCGGGTTGAACGGCGTTGTCAGCCTGCGCGTGCGCGCCACCGACCGCGTCGGCAACGCGGGCGCAGCCAGCGCGCCGATCAGCCTCACCGTCGACGGCACGGCGCCCGTCGTCACCATCACCGCGCCACCGGCGACGATCAAACCGGCGAAGAATGGCGCCGGTCGCTGGCAGGTCAACCTCGCCGGCACGGCTACGGACGGCACCGGCGTCAACCCGGCCTCGCTGTTCGTGCGGCTGGAGCAGCAGTCGGGCATGGGCGTGGTGCAGACACTGCAGCAGGCGACGCTCACCGGCAGCGCCTGGAGCATCGGCTACCTGCTTGACGCCGGTCTCTACGACCCCACCGGCGTCTACAGCGCAACCGTGCAGGCCACGGACGTGGCCGGTAACCGTTCGCTGCGCGCCACGGCCGTGGTGCGGCTGGACGCGCGCGGGCCGGAAGCCGCCCTCAACAACAGCGACGCTGCGCGCGAGGCCATCTCGCAGACCCTGACCATCGGCGGCGTAGTGTCGGACACAGAGAGCATCGCCGGCATCGACACGCTGGAGATTGCGTTCACCCCTGTGGAGCAGATCGCGGCGCTGCCTGCGGGTCTCACCAGCGCGCAGGCGGAGGCGCAACTCAACCGGCTCTGGCTGCCCGTCAGCCTGGCGCAGCGCGGCGC